>CALCTT010000061.1 GCA_937906895.1 uncultured Clostridia bacterium
ACCAATATGGTTAGAATGTAGGGGCAATTCACGAATTGCCCGTTCCCAAAGTATGCAGTAAACCTCATTCGGGCGATTCATGAATCGCCCCTACGGACATCTCGATAAATTATAATTTGAACACAGACGTAAAAAAGGTGGTAACCGAAGCTACCACCTTGAATTAATATTATTTTTTAAGATTAAAGAGAGTTTACGATATCTCTTGTATCTCTTGCAATTGCAAGTTCTTCGTTTGTAGGAAGAACATAAACCTTAACCTTTGAATTAGCAGTTGAAAGTTCGCCTTCTTTACCCTTTACAAGAGTTTTGCCGATTTCCTGATTAATTTCAATACCGAGGTATGAAAGCTCATTACAAACCTTGTCACGGATATCGTCAGCGTTTTCACCGATACCGCCTGTGAATACAATAGCGTCAATACCGTTCATGGCAGCAGCAAATGCACCAATGTATTTCTTAATCTGATATGCAAGGATATTTCTTGCGTTTGCACACTGTTCATTTCCTTCAGCTGCAGCAGCCTTAAGGTCACGGTCGTCAGAAGAAAGACCTGAAACACCGAGAAGACCTGATTTCTTGTTAAGAAGTGTATCCATTTCCTTAACTGAAAGATTTTCTTTTTCCATAAGGAAAAGAACTACTGATGGGTCAATAGCACCACAACGAGTACCCATTGCAAGACCATCAAGTGGAGTAAGACCCATTGTTGTGTCGATAACCTTACCACCGTTAACAGCTGTGATTGATGAACCATTACCAAGGTGACATGTTACAATCTTAAGGTCTTCGATATTCTTGCCCATAACCTCAGCACATCTTGCACTTACAAACTTATGTGATGTACCGTGGAAGCCGTAACGACGGATTGAATGCTTTTTAGCCAAGTCAGCAGGAATAGCAAATGTGTATGCTTCAGCAGGCATTGTGCTGTGGAATGCGTTATCGAAAACAGCAACCTGAGGAACACCTTTACCGAAAAGTTCAATACTTGCGTTAATACCCATAATATTTGCAGGGTTGTGAAGAGGAGCAAGGTCGTTAAGTCCTTCGATACCTTTGATAACCTCATCATTGATAAGAACACTCTTATTGAAAAGTGAACCACCCTGAACAACACGATGACCAACTGCTGAAATTTCGCTGATATCGTCAATTACTTTGTATTCGCCTTCAGTAAGTGCTTTCTTAACAACAGCAAATGCTTCTGTATGATTGCTCATAGGAGCATTGTATTCGATTTTCTGTCCGTCAGGAGTCTTGAAGCTGATACAAGCTTCAGGTGTGCCAACTCTTTCACAGATACCTTTTGCAATAACGCTTTCATCAGCCATATCAATAAGCTGATATTTAAGTGATGAACTACCTGCATTAATAACAAGAACTTTCATTTTTAACATCTCCATTTATAAATTTTTCTTGAAGTAATTTTAAACCTGTATTATTATATACTTATATTTGTATAATTTCAAGATTTCTTTCACCATTATTTTCAAAAAGGAGAAAAATATGTCTGTAATAGGAATAGTTTGTGAGTTTAATCCGTTCCATAATGGTCATAAATACTTAATTGATTCTGTAAAAAAGCCTGATGACATTGTTGTATGCGTTATGAGTGGTAACTTTGTCCAGAGAGCAGAACCTGCAATTTTCCCGAAAGAAGCGAGAGTTAAGGCGGCTTTGCTTAACGGTGCTGACATTGTTCTTGAACTTCCGTTTATTTATGCTACTGCTTCTGCTGAAATTTTCTCATATAACGCTGTTAAAATCCTCGATTCATTTGGCTGTGATAAATTGGCTTTCGGTACGGAAAATGCAACAGCAGAACAGTTAAATGATATTGTTGATATTATTAATGACAAAGCCTTTTATGAAAAAATTAAAGAGTATCTTAAAACAGGTGAAAGCTATGCATCTGCTCGTCAATCAGCATTAAATTCTTACGGCAATTTTAATGTTGATACGCCCAACAATATTCTTGCAGTTGAGTATTTAAAGGCTTTAAGAAGGCTCAATTCAAATATTGAACCGATTTGTGTTAACAGAAAAGGAGCAGGATATAACGATAATTTTGCAGTTGAAAATCTTGCTTCTGCAACTTATATCCGTTCTTTAATTAAGCAAGACAAGTCTTATGAAGCCTTTATTCCAGAAAATTGTTGTACTCTTTATTCTGATTGTATTGATAAAGGACAAGTTGTATCACAAGAAAAATACGATTTATCTTCACTTGTTTTGCTTCGTTCCGAATTATATGAAAGCTCTGTTGATGTCGGAAATATTGCTGAAGGACTTGATAACAGAATTGATGATGCAATTAAATCAAGTGTAAAGCTTAGTGAAATTTATGATAAAGTAAAGACAAAACGATATGCACATTCAAGAATAAGACGTGCCGTATTGTGTAAACAGTTCGGCATAAATAAAGGTGCTTTAGAAATTGATGTACCTTATTGCAGACTTTTAGGATTTAATATGGGTTGCCAAAATAAATTAGGTGAGTTAGTGAATAATTGCAAATTGCCTTTTGTAACAAGATTTTCAGATTTTGCAAAAATCAATGATGAAAATGTAAACATTGTCTTTAGTTATGAAGAAAAATCAACAGATTTTTACAATCTTATTTTAAAAACGCCTGATATTTGCTTAAAAGAGAGAGTTTATTCTCCAATAAAAGTTTGATTTTGCAAGAAATCCTGCAAAACTTATTGATTTTTTATAGTTGTATAATGTATAATATTATGGTATTTTTATTTGATTTGTTTTGAGGTAGATTCAATGAAATCATTTATTTTTTCTAAAGATAACCTGAATGGCAAAAAGCTGTCAAAGGGTCATAAAAAACTTGCTCAATATATTTCAACAAATTATGATAAAGCAGCGTTTATGACTGCTTCCAAACTTGGTGAAAAGGTTGGTGTAAGTGAATCAACCGTTGTTCGTTTTGCTACTGAAATGGGTTTTAAGGGCTATCCCGAATTACAAAAAGAGCTTCAGCAGATGATTAAATCAAAGCTTACTGCTGTTCAGAGAATGGAGGTTTCAAGCACTCTTATTGGTGAGGATGACGCTATTAAAAAGGTTCTCAACGGTGATATTGAGCTTATTCGTCAGACTCTTGAAAGTGTAAGTGAGGAAGAGTTCAAAAAAGCAGTGGGAATGATAAACAGTGCAAGAAAAATTTATATTCTCGGTGTGAGAAGCTCGGCTTCATTAGCAAGTTTTCTTTATTTCTATCTTAATCCTGTTTTTGAAAATGTTGTCCTTGTTGACACTTCAAGCGGCAGTGAAATGTTTGAGCAGATGTTCAGAATTAATGAGAATGATGTTTGTGTTGCAATCAGCTTTCCTCGTTATTCAAAGCAGACAATCAATGCTCTTAGATTTATAAATGACAGAGGAACTAATATTATTGCAATTACCGACTCTGCAGTTTCACCGATTGCAGAATTTTCCGACACAGTTCTTGTTGCAAAAAGTGATATGGTTTCCGTTGTGGATTCACTTGTTGCACCTTTAAGCTTAATTAATGCTTTGATTGTTGCTCTTACCTTCAGCCGTCGTGAAGAGGTTTATAATAATTTCAATAAGCTTGAAAGCATTTGGGATGAATATCAGGTTTATGATAAGTCAGATGGTGGCGACAATGAGTAATAAGGTTATTGTTATCGGTGCCGGTGCAGCAGGTACAATGGCTGCAGGTACGGCTTCCGAAAATGGTGCAGATGTCCTTCTTCTTGAAAGAAATGATAAAATCGGACGTAAGGTTATGATTACGGGTAAGGGCAGATGCAATGTTACAAACGATATTGGTGATGACGTTCAGAAATTTATTTCCAATATTCCCGGCAACGGAAGATTTTTATACGGTGCATATTCAGCCTTTAATTCTCAGGATGTTATGTATTTCTTTGAGGATTACGGTGTCAGCTTAAAGGTCGAACGAGGTAACCGTGTTTTTCCTGAAAGTGATAAGGCAGTAGATATTGTTGATGCACTCAATTCCTATATAACTGAAATGGGTGTTAAGAGAAAGCAAGAACGAGTTACCACTTTAATTACGGAAGATAATTGCGTTAAAGGTGTAATTACGGATATGGGAAATGAGTATTATGCCGATTCAGTTATTATCGCAACAGGTGGTCTGTCTTACCCAAAAACAGGTTCAACAGGTGACGGATATAAATTAGCCGAAAGTGTTGGTCATACAATAACAACTCTTCGACCTTCCTTGTCAGCACTTAAATGCTATGAGGGTATATGCAGTGAGTGTATGGGACTTTCTCTTAAAAATGTTTCAATCAAAGTTTTCGATACAAAAAAGAAGAAAGAGATTTATGAGGATTTTGGTGAAATGCTCTTTACACATTTCGGTGTTTCAGGTCCTATGATTTTATCAGCAAGTGCTCACATGCGTGATATGGAAAAAGAAAGATATGAAATATATATCGACTTGAAGCCTGCATTATCCCACGAAAAGCTTGATGCAAGAATCCTTCGTGATTTTGCTGATAATACTAACAAATCAATTTCCAATGTTTTAGCATTGTTATTACCGAAATCCTTGATTTCACCTGTTTTAAGACTTGCTCACATTAAGCAGAGCGAAAAAATAAATCAGGTTACAAAGGAAATGAGAAAAAATCTTGTTGATACAATCAAGTCATTAAAGCTCACTGTAACAGACTTTAATGATATTAATGAAGCCATCGTCACATCAGGCGGTGTAAAGGTCAGCGAGATTAATCCTAAAACAATGGAAAGTAAAATTTGTAAAGGCTTGTATTTTGCAGGTGAGGTTATTGACTGTGACGGTTACACAGGTGGCTTTAACTTACAAATAGCATTTTCAACAGGACATTTAGCAGGTATTTCTGCAAGTAATACAGAGGGGAATTAAAATATGATTAATGTAGCAATCGACGGCCCTGCAGGTGCAGGAAAAAGTACAATTGCACGTGCTGCTGCAAAGGAGCTTGGCTTTATCTATGTTGATACAGGTGCACTTTACAGAGCAGTTGGTGTTTACTGCTTAAGAAATAACATCGAGACAACTGATGCTGACAGCGTTGGTGCAGTACTAAAAAATATTGTTGTTGAACTTAAATTTGTTGACGGTATTCAGCTTGTTTTCCTTAACGGTGACGATGTTTCAACTGAAATAAGACTTCCGGAGGCTTCAATGGCTGCTTCCAATGTTTCAGCGATTCCGTCTGTCCGTGCATTTCTTTTTGATTTGCAGAGAGATATTGCAGCAAAAAACAACTGCATTATGGACGGCAGGGATATTGGTACTGTTGTTCTTCCAAATGCAAAGGTTAAGATTTTCCTGACCGCTGACCCTGAGGAAAGAGCAATGAGAAGATTTCTTGAACTTAAAGAAAAGGGAAGCAGTACAACTTATGAAGAAGTCCTTGCTGATTTGAAGGTAAGAGATTATAACGACTCTCATCGTGAAATAGCACCTTTAAAACCGGCTGAAGATTCAGTAACAGTAAATACAACAGGAAATACACTTGAGGAATCAATTGAGTTATTAATAAATATCATTAAGGAGAAAATGTAATGGCAGAGAAGAAATATTTTGATTATAGTGATTATACAACAAGAAATTTTATTAATGTTGTAAGACCACTTTTCAATTTAGCTTGTAAAACAAGAGTTAAATTAGTTGTTGAGGGTGAAGAAAATTTAAATCGTGAGGGTGGATTTATTCTTGCTGCTAATCACTCAATTATCTATGACCCTATTTTCCTTGCAACTGCTTGTAAGGATAAGCTTTTTCACTTTATGGCAAAGTACGAGGTATTTAAAAACCCTATAGTCGGTGCAGTTCTTAAAAGCTGTAATGCCTTTCCGATTGTTCGCGGAAGAGGTGATATGACAGCAATTAATTATGCATGTGACCTTATTAAACAGGGTAAAATTCTTTGCATTTTCCCTGAAGGAACTCGTTCAAAGGACGGATATCCCAAAAAGGCTAAATCAGGTGTCGGTTTAATTGCACGTAATGCTAAATGTGACGTTGTCCCTGTTGGTATCTGTATTGATGATGGTGAAAAATTCGGTGGTAATATTTACATAAAGTTTGGTGAAGCCATCAAATATGAGGATATGGGCTTTACTGAGGACGGCAGTACAAAGGAAAACAAGGAAGTTGCCAATATGGTAATGGATAAAATCGTCCTTCTCTGGAGGGAGTGCAGAAAGAAATGCAGGTCAAAATAACTCTTGCTAAAACAGCAGGCTTCTGTTTTGGTGTAAATCGTGCTGTTAATATGCTTTACGACCTTGTGAATAAAGGTGAAAATATATGTACCTTCGGACCGATAATACATAATCCACAAGTAATTAATGACTTGTCAGCAAAAGGTGTAAATATTATTGATAATATAGAGAATGTTTTACCTCAAAAAAAGGTTGTAATACGCACTCACGGTGTTGAAAAATCAATTCTAAAAAAATGTGACGATTGTTCTGTTGATTACATAGATGCAACTTGTCCTTTTGTTAAGAAAATTCATAAAATAGTGGAAAAAAATTCTGCCGAGTCAATTCCTGTTCTTATTGCTGGGGATAAAAAGCATCCTGAGGTTGTGGGAATTAAAAGCTATTGTAATGGCGAAAGCTTCATTTTCAATTCAGCTGACGAGCTTGAAGAGATTTTTAAAAATACCGAATTTGACAGCGAAAATCCGTTTATTGTGGTTTCACAGACTACCTTTAGCATAAAAGAATGGAAAAAATGTGTTAAAATTATAAAATTACACTATACAAATGCAAAAATTTTTGATACAATATGTAGTGCGACCGAAGAAAGACAGGCAGAAGCATTATTATTGTCAAAGAAAAATGACGCTATGATAATAATAGGTGGTAGGACAAGTTCAAATACTGCAAAGCTTAAAGCAGTCTGCGAACCCCACTGCCCGACTTATTTGATTGAAACGGCAGAAGAGCTTTTGGACATAGCCTTTTGTGATGTTCAGTCAATAGGCGTTACTGCGGGTGCATCAACTCCCGACAGTATAATTAAGGAGGTTATAAAAACTATGTCCGAGAATTTTGAAAACGCAAACACAATTAATATGGAGGAGACAGCAGGCTTTGAACAGATGCTCGAGGAATCACTCAACAGTATGAGTTCTGACCAGAACGTTGTTGGTACAGTTGTTGGTTTCACTGCAACTGAAATTCAGGTTGAAATTGCAGGCAGAAAGCATACAGGCTATGTGTCTTTTGATGAATATAGCGATGACCCATCAGCAGACCCAAAAGCAGAGCTTAAGGTTGGCGACGAAATCAAGCTTCGCATTATGAAGACAAACGATGTTGAAGGCACAATCAAGCTTTCAAAGCGTCTTTATGACCGTGGTGCTATCTGGGAAAACATTGAAGCTGATGATACAATTCATACAGGTGTTGTTACAGGTATTGTTGGTGACAACAAGGGTGTATTTGTTCAGGATGGTCCTATCAAGGTATTCGTTCCTGCATCTCTTGCAAAGCTCAGAAGAAATGATTCTCTTGAAGAACTCATCAAGACAACTGTTGAATACAAAATCATTGAAGTTAACAAGATGAGAAGAAAGGTAGTAGGTTCAATCCGTGAGGTTGCTGCTGCTAAGAAGAAGGAAATCGAAGATGCATTCTGGGCAAACGTTGCTGAAGGCAATGTTTACACAGGTACTGTAAGAAGCCTTACAAACTACGGTGCATTCGTTGACCTTGGCGGTGTTGACGGTATGGTACATATCTCTGAACTTTCATGGCAGAGAATTAAGCACCCATCAGAAATCGTTAAAGTTGGCGATACTGTTGAGGTTTATGTTAAGGAACTTGACAAGGAAAACAAGAAGATTTCTCTTGGCTATAAGAAGATTGAGGACAATCCATGGGAAATTCTCAAGCGTGATTATCCTGTTGAAAGTGAAGTTGAATGTAAGGTTGTCAGCCTCACATCATTCGGTGCTTTTGCACAGATTATTCCTGGTGTAGATGGTCTTGTTCACATTTCACAGATTGCTCATAAGCACATTGGTACACCTGCAGAAGTTCTTAAGGTTGGCGATGTTGTTAAGGCAAAGATTATGGAAATCGACTTCGATAAGAAGAGAGTAAGCCTTTCAATCAAAGCTCTTATTGACCCACCTGTAGCTGAAGAAGCTCCTGTGGAAGCAGTTGAAGAAGTTGCTGTAGCAGAAGAAGCTGAAGCACCTGCAGAAGTAGTTGAAGAAGCTGTTGAAGCTCCTGTAGAGGAATAATATTTCGGCATTAGGGCCGTAACAGAAAATATTGCAGGTCAGATGATGCGTAAAAACTTCGTCTGACCTGTTTCTGTATTATTGTATTATGAGGTACTATTATGAAAAAAGGATTAACTGTTTTATCAGGTATTGCTGCAGCCGGTACTGCAATCGGCAGCGGTATTCTCTATTTAAAGAAAAAGGATATTTGTCCCAAGTGTGAAATCAAAAAAGCACTTGAAAAAACTAAAATTCATTATACAAAGGACGAAATGTATAATAACGGTGCTGCTTTAACTCCACCCATGGGATGGTCAAGCTGGAATATTTTCAGACAGAGAATTGATGAAAAGGTAATCCTTGAAATTGCCGATGCAATGGATAAATCAGGACTTCGCGACGCAGGTTATATTTATGTAAATCTTGACGACTGTTGGCAGTCCTCAATGCGAGATGAAAATGGTAAGTTGCAGGGTGATTTATCTACATTCCCTCACGGTATAAAATGGCTTGTAAATCAGGTTAATGATAAGGGTATGAAGCTTGGCATCTATTCCTCAAACGGCACACTTACTTGTGAAGATTTACCTGCTTCCCTTTATAATGAACGAATTGATGCTGAAACATTTGCCGAATGGGGAATTGAATATTTTAAATACGACTATTGTCATCACGTTTTAATTCCTACTCAAGCACCTTTCGTTGACAGTATTTCAATTATAGGAAACGGACTTGAAAATGAGCTTGTTTTCAGAGCAAAGGAAGCAGTTTTGTCAGGGGACGCAAAGGTAGTTTATGAAGATGTATCACAAAGCTATGTTAAGGGTCTTGACAGCGGACTTGGTAAAATTGAGTTTAATAATGTGGTAGTCCCTTGTGACGGTGAATATGTTTTCACTCTAATTATGAAAAAGAACACAACAAAGGGTCAATTCTGTGTTATTACTGTTAATGGTACAGATAAATATGACTTTTTGATTGCTGAACAGAAGGCGTTTTCCCGTGAAGGAAGACGACAGATTAAAATTAATCTTAAAGCAGGTACAAATACCATTTCTATTACAAACCCTGTTGGCTCACCAATGGACAGTGCTGCTATGCAGTATGAAAATATGGGTAAAGAGCTTGTAAGAGCAACTAAAAAATACGCTGAAGATAACAACTGTGAAGAAAAGAAAATTCTCTATTCAATCTGTGAATGGGGATGGAATAAGCCTTGGAAATGGGGCGGAAAAGCAGGTAATATCTGGCGAACAACCGGTGATATTTTACCTAATTGGGCATCTGTAATGGGTATTTATGAATTTAATGTCCGTCTTGATGAATATGCAAGACCGGGTGCATTCAATGACCCTGATATGCTCGAGGTTGGTAACGGAAAATTCACATTTGATGAGAATAAATCTCATTTCACATTGTGGTCAATGATGGCAGCACCTCTTATTCTTGGTAATGATATAAGAGAATTTATAAAGCCTGACGGTACTGTTGATTCTGACAATAAAGTGTTGCAGATTCTTACTAATAGAGATGTAATCGCAGTAAATCAGGATAAACTCGGTATCCAATGTAAACGAATCAAGGCAGGACTTAAGGATGTACTTGTTAAACCTCTCGAAAATAATGAGGTTGCAGTATGTTTCTTTAACAAGACAAATTCAAGTTCAGAAATGTCCTGCTCAATCAGTGATATTCACAATGTTGTAAGTGTTACATTGCCTAAATCAGAAAAATATGTGTGCAAGGAATTATGGGATAAAACCGAAACAGTTGTTACTGACAAAATCACAGCAACAGTTCCGGGTCACGGTGTAAAGGTTTTCAGGATTTCTTCAAACTGACAATTCTTTGTATATTCTTAAATAGAGAAATCATAATAAGGGAAATCATAAACCAGATAAGTGAAAAGCTTGGTGTGATAATCCCTAAAATATTTCCGGGAGTTCCTGTATAATCCCAGACTCCAAAGGAAAACACTTTATTTACAATAATCCCTACGGAAAATTCAGTTATTGTAATTGATAAAGCACCAATAAGTGCTTTTAAAATAGTTGGTGTATTTGGTAAAGCAAGATTTATAAGATATAATATAAGTAGTGCTGAACCGCCTGTGATAATCATCGACCAGTGCGTAAAGCCTCGAAATGCTATTTCCAATAATCCGTAACCAAAACCACCAAATAAAAATATAAAAATATACTTTTCTATGTCTTTCATATAATCACCTTTATACAGTATTTACTGAAAAGGACAAATTATTTTTGAAAAATATAGTAATAAAAGGTGACAGAAATGACCGATTTTGAACAGAAAAAATTAAGAGCAGAGTTTCTTCGTAAAGAGCTTAATCATCATATTTATCGTTATTATGTTGAAAATGAAAACGATATTTCCGACTATGAATACGATATGCTTATGCGTGAGCTTGACTCAATTGAAAAGGAATATCCCGAGCTTTTAGCACCTGATTCACCCACACACAGAGTAGGTGGTCAGGCTGACGGACTTTTTGAAACAGTAATTCATACAGTTAAAATGGAAAGCTTACAGGATGCTTTCAGCCACGACGAAGTGCGTGATTTCAATAAAAGAGTAAAAGATGTATTTTCAAATGCTCAATATGTTGTTGAACCTAAAATTGACGGTCTGTCTGTTTCACTTGAATACACAAACGGTGTTTTCACTCGTGGTTCAACCCGTGGTGACGGTGTTCAGGGCGAAGACATCACTGCAAATCTTCGTACTGTTAAGTCAATTCCTTTAAGACTTAAAAAGGACATTCCTTTTATTGAAGTTCGTGGCGAAGTATATATGCCTCGTGAAGTCTTTTTAAAGATAGTTGAAAAACAGGAATTGAACGGTGAAAAGCCATTTAAAAATCCGAGAAATGCTGCAGCAGGCAGTATAAGACAGAAAAATCCTAAAATTACTGCAGAACGAAACCTTGATATTTTTGTTTTCAACATTCAACAAATCGATGGTGCAGAAATTAAAGGACATTACGAATCACTTGTATTTTTAAAGGAATTAGGCTTCAAAACAATTCCGTTCTTCAATAAATTCAATAATATTGATGATACTTTAAAAGAAATTGAACGAATCGGTGATATTCGTTATACCTTGCCATTTGACATTGATGGTGCTGTAATTAAAACTGATGATTTCTCAATGCGTGAAGTTATCGGCAGTA
Source organism: uncultured Clostridia bacterium (assembly GCA_937906895.1). Taxonomy (GTDB): domain Bacteria; phylum Bacillota; class Clostridia; order Oscillospirales; family Acutalibacteraceae; genus Fimenecus. The sequence goes on from CALCTT010000061.1 coordinate 11,437, forward strand.
CAGCAAAATTCCCTAAATGGGCGTTGGCATATAAATATCCGCCTGAAGAAAAGGAAACAAAGCTTATCGATATTGAAATCAATGTTGGCAGAACAGGTGTGCTCACACCCACAGCTGTTTTTGAGCCTGTCCTTGTTGCAGGGTCAACAGTTAGTCGTGCAATACTCCATAATGAGGATTTTATTAAGGAAAAAGGCATCAGAATAGGGGATACCGTAAAAATCAGAAAAGCAGGGGACATCATTCCTGAGGTTCTTTCTGTTGTAAAACATGAAGAAGATACTATGCCATACAAAATGCCTAAATTCTGTCCGTCATGCAATTCACCTGTACACCGTGAAGAGGGTGAAGCAGCAATCCGTTGTGACAATCCTGATTGTCCTGCACAGCTTTTGCGAGTTCTTATTCATTTCTGTTCCCGTGATGCTATGGATATTGAAGGACTTGGAGATGCAGTTCTTGAAACCCTTTTAAATAAGGGCTTGATAAATAAAATAGCAGACATTTATCATATCGATTATGAAAAGATTGCACAGCTTGAGGGTATGGGCAAAAAGAGTGCTGATAATATGCGAAATGCCGTTGAAAAATCAAAGGAAAATGACTTGTCAAAGCTCTTGTTTGCTTTCGGTATCCGTCATATAGGTCAAAAAGCTTCAAAATTACTTTCAGACCACTTTTTGACACTTGATAACATAATATCAGCAACTAAAGAAGAAATCTTAAACATTGAGGGATTTGGAGAAATTATGGCTGATTCAGTTATTGAATTTTTCTCACTCCCACAGACAAAACAAATGGTTGAAGAACTTAAAGAGTTTGGTCTTAATATGGAAAGTCATCGAGAAATCAAGGATAACCGATTTGAGGGTATGACATTTGTTCTTACAGGTACACTTTCAACCTATGGTAGAAAAGAAGCACAGGAGATTATTGAGTCTTACGGTGGAAAAGCATCTTCATCTGTTTCAAAAAAAACAACTTATGTTTTAGCAGGTGAATCCGCAGGCTCAAAACTTCAAAAAGCCACAGACTTAGGAATAACAATAATCAACGAATCCCAATTCGCAGAAATGATAAAATAAATTATAATTTGTCGGGATATTTAATTTGTAGGGGACGATGCCCACATCGTCCCGTTTGGGTTTAACAGTAACTTATTGCGGGCGGATGTGGGCATCCGCCCCTACCTTTGTGAACATCCCGACAAACTCCATTTTTATAATAAAAAATCCAAAGGACGGCATCAAACCGTCCTTTTCAATTTGTTTTTCTTCATTTGTTTTATAAGCTTTCTTGCTCTCATTTTTATATAGCTGATTGTATCTATATTTCCTAAATTCATCCACCAGTCAATTTCGTTACACAATGCATATAACTCAACTTTCAAATCACAGTATTTGCTTGTATTCACTCGCTTTTTATAAAGTTTATACAACTTTAATTTTTCACCAAGTCCCAATGTTAAGCAAAACAACTCATATTCAGGTTCAACAAATCTGGTATTAAATGGGTCAAGAACGCCTGTGACTTCAGATTTTTCAGTGTCAAAAATCATATTGGGAGTCCAAAAATCACCGTGAGATAAACAAGGAATATTCTCAGTATTATCAAATATTTCATCAAAATTTGTATTAATTAGTTTTAATGCTTTTATTACACTTTTACTGATTTCACCAATTTCATATTTGTTTAAAGAAAACTCATAAATTTTATCGAAAAATTCTTTGTAGTATTCTTTCCAAGAAGAATATGATGGTTTATCATAAGAACCAAATTTATCATTATGTACACTTTGCATATTGATAAAACAATCAATTATATTATTTGCAAGATGCTTTTTATCTTTAATTTGCTTTAATTTTAGTGTTCTTCCACTTGCACCATCAATAAATTCCATACCCAAATATGAAACACCATTTTTCTCTATAAGAAAATATGTTTCAGGGATTTTAAAACTGACATTTTCTCGTAAAAAGTCGTTCATTTTCTTCTCTTCACATGTAAGGTCATAATGTGTGCTTGTTTTTACTACAAGTTTGAAAGGTGAGTCAGTAATTTCAACACAATAACAAGAAGCAGTATTACCATTTCCAGCAGAAACAATATTTGTGACGGTTGTGTTTAAATGTTTCTCTACTATTGATTTGATATTATCCATAGTTATAATCCCTTATTATAAAACTCATTTTTAAACCACACATCATCAACTTCAAATGTTTTATGATTTAAATATTCAAGTATTCCTGCATCTGTTGTGAAATCAAACACCAATTTATATGAATATAAAAACTGCTTTTTATATCCGTATTTTTTATTTTGAGCATTTGTTCCGTACTTTCCGTCACCTAAAAGCGGATGACCGATTGATGCAAAATGTGCTCTTATCTGATGTGTTCTGCCTGTCAGCAATTCAACCTCAACAAGGCTTAATTCACCGTCACTATCAATAACATTATATTTAGTACGGATTTCTTTACCGTCGTCTATCTTCTTTTTGGAAACTGTAACCTTGTTTTTGCTTTCATCTTTAACAAGATAACCTTCAAGAAGTCCACTCTTTTTCTTAATTTCACCGTGAACAATGCAAAGGTAGAATTTATGCAGTTCTCTGTCTTTCATTTTTTGGTTGAGAATACGGAGTGTTTCAGCATTTTTAGCTGCAATAACAATTCCGCCTGTATTTCTGTCAATTCGGTTTACAAGGGAAGGCACAAACGAATTTTCATCATCAGGCTTATATTCATTCTTTTCGTAAAGATAACGTTTTATTCTGCCGATTAAAGTATCAACATATTCATTGTCATCAGGGTGGGAGAGTACGCCAACTTTTTTGTCGCAAAGTATAATATTTTCGTCCTCGTAAATGATATTAAGATTTTTTGATGCTTTAAGAAAATCATATTTTTCAGGTGCTTTCTGGAAAAATTCATCATTAATATACATATCAACAACATCACCGATATTCAGTCGAGTTGATATTTCTGCTCGTTTACCGTTGACCTTGATTCTCTTGATACGGATATACTTGTACAAAAGTGTTTTCGGAAGCAATGGCACACTTTTTGTAATGAATTTATCAAGTCGCTGGTCAGCATCATTTTTATTAATTGTAAAACTTTTCATTTTGCACCTCAAAAAAATATATAAATAAATATATCACAGATTAAAGGTCTTTTCAACTTGAAAATTATAATTTTATATTATACAATAGGTGTGGTGATAAAAATGGAAATCAATAAAACACATTATAAGGTGATAGGTGAGTCAAAGAAAATTTATGTCAATATGACAACTCTTGAAGCACGAGAAATGCTTAATATTGCCTTTAAAAATCCTACTGCTGAGGACGATATGACTGGCGTTTTCGGAAAATACAGTAAAATGGATAAGATGTATAAGCTCAAATACATTTATAAAAGAAATAATCAGCTTCAGCCACAGACCTTTGACCGTTATCATTATCTTGTTGATATCGGTGAGGATGAAAACGGTACATATATTAAATATGTAATGGTTTATGATAAGCTTTTTGACCCGCTTATAAGACTTGTTTATGTACTTGCAGTCTGCGGAATTATTGCGTATCTCTTTTATTTATTCAAAAATGGTGCTTTGAGTAAGATTTCTGCAGGATTTTTAAGTGGTCTTATTGTACTGTCCGTTGCCCTTGTATTCAAAAAATCTAAAGAAACACAGGAAGAATGTGAAAAAGCAGAGATTTTATTCAAAAAACTTGTCAATGAAATCCAATAATTGTTGACAAAGTTGAGTTAATGTTGTATCATAATAGTACATTAATACTTTAACTAACTAAAAAGGAGTAGTTATTATGAAAATGAAAAAAATTCTTGCTGTCCTTATGGCAGTACTTATGGTTGCACTTTGCTTCTCAGCTTGTGGCGGTAATGAAGCAAAGATTGTTGTTGCTGAAAAGGGTTCAGCAGGTGAAGAGGTTATGAATACTGACGATTATTTCGCAGATGCTACAAAGACACCTGTTGACACAATGGCAAAGGCTCTTATGGAAGTTAAATCAAGTACTGCTGATATGGCTGTTGTTGACTATGTTATGTCAATCGGTTCAATCGGTGAGGGTACAGACTATGCTGACCTCAAACTTGTTGAAGATGTTTCATTCTCACCTGAAGAATACGGTATCGCATTCAGAAAAGGTTCAGATGCTGTTAATTATGTAAATAAGGCAATTAACGAGCTTAAGGCTGACGGAACACTCGCTGAAATTGCTGCTAAGTATAAGCTTCAGGACCTTCTTCTTGGTGACGGAACTGCTGAAGAAGTAAAGGCTGAGGAATCAGATTGGGAGTACATCAAGGCAAAGGGTAAGCTTGTTGTTGGTATCACTCTTTTTGCTCCAATGAACTACAAGGATGCAAATGATGAACTCATCGGTTTTGAAACAGAATTTGCTAAGGCTGTTTGCGAAAAGCTCGGTCTTGAAGTTGAATTCCAGGTAATCGATTGGAACTCAAAGGAAACTGAACTTGCAAGTAAAAATATTGACTGTATCTGGAACGGTATGACAATTACTAAAGAAAGAGAAGAAAATATGCAGATTTCAATTCCTTATATGGAAAATAAACAGGTAGTCGTTGTTAAGGCTGACTAATTTAGGAGTTTAATTAATGTCTTTTGTACAGGTTAGCCTTGCGTTATTAAAAGGCTTTTTACAGAATTGCTACTTATTCGGAGCAACATTGTTATTGGCTTTGCCACTTGGACTTATTATTTCATTAGGCTCAATGTCAAAGTTCAAACCATTAAAATTTATTACAAAAGCATTTGTCTGGGTCATCAGAGGTACGCCTCTGATGCTCCAGCTTTTTGTGGTCTTTTACGTTCCGGGACTTGTATTTGGAACACCGATGAAATCCCGTATGACTGCAGCACTTATTGCTTTTGTTATTAACTATGCCGCTTACTTTTCTGAAATTTACAGAGGTGGTATTGAAGCTATTCCGAAAGGACAGTATGAAGCAGGTCAGGTTCTTGGAATGACTAAATCACAGATTTTCTTTAAGGTTGTTTTAATGCAGGTTATAAAACGCATTATTCCACCGATGAGTAATGAAATTATCACTCTTGTTAAGGATACTTCACTTGCACGAGTTATCGCTGTTTCTGAAATTCTGATGGAAGCAACTGATTTCTCAAGTCAGGGTCTTATCTGGCCATTGTTCTACACTGCATTGTTCTTCCTTGCATTCTGTGGTGGACTTACATTGTTGTTCAACTTTATTGAAAAGAAATTTGATTATTATCGAGGTTAATTATGTCTATATTAAAGGTAGAAAATATTAAAAAAAGCTTCGGTAATATCGAAGTTTTAAAGGATATCAGCTTTTCACTTGAAAAAGGTGAGGTTTTATCAATTATAGGTTCATCAGGTAGTGGTAAAACTACATTGTTAAGATGTCTTAATTTCCTTGAATTTGCTGAAAACGGAAAGATTATTGTTGACGATGAGGAGCTTGTTGATTTCGCATCACACGATAAACAGAATGATGAGGCACTTCGTCAGAAAAGACTTAATTTCGGTCTTGTTTTCCAGTCATTCAATCTTTTCCCACAGTATAATATCCTGAAAAATCTTACACTTGCTGTTGAATTACTTGAGGGTGTTAAGAAAAAGGATAAGGAAAAGCTTAAGGAAATCAACAACAGAGCATTGGATTTACTTAAAAGAGTCGGTCTTGAGGATAAAGTGAATGCTTACCCTTGTGAGCTTTCAGGCGGTCAGCAACAGCGTGTTGCAATTGCCCGTGCTTTAATGCTCTCACCGAAAATTCTTTGCTTTGACGAACCTACAAGTGCTCTTGACCCTGAGCTTACAGGTGAGGTACTTCGTGTAATCCGTGAGCTTCGTGACGGTAATACAACAATGATTATTGTTACTCACGAAATGAACTTTGCAAAGAATGTATCCGATAAAGTAATTTTTATGGCTGACGGTATTATTGAAGAGGTTGGTTCACCAACTGAATTGTTTGATAATCCAAAGAGTCCTCGCTTAAAGGAATTTTTAAGCTCATCATTAAAAGATTAATTATTAAATCCTTCGTTTTATACGAGGGATTTTTTTCTTGTAATTATATAAGATTTGTGTTAAGATAATTTCGGTGATGATTATGAAAAAATTTATTTCTACATTTTTAGCTTTAATCGTTTTAATTTTATCATTTTCAGTTTCAGCATTTGCACAGGACCCTGTCACAATTTCTATTCAGAATGAAAAGGTTTATGCAGGGGACACCTTTACTGTAAATGTGTTTATCAGCGACAATTCAATGATAAGTGGTGCAATAATTGATATTAATTATGATAAGGATAAGCTTGAATTTATTTCTGCAAAGGAAGGCGGAATACTTGACACAAAGGCAAATACAAGTATCCGTAATATTAAAAATGATAAAACTTATGTCCGTTTTGCTTATATGTCAGGCTCTTCATCAATTGATGCTGAGGGTATTCTTTTTACAGTTACATTCAAAGCACTTGAAACTGCAAAGGGTAAAACAAATTTAGAGATTACTATTCCTAATCCTGCTGATTTTGTTAATAATAACCTTGAAAAGATTGAATATAAGGTTGAAAACGCTGAAATTTCAATTCTTGAAAATATTTCAATTGAAACAACTGAATCCACAACTGCTGAAAATACAACTGAAGAAGAAATCACATCAGATATTATTGAAAGTGAAACAATTGAAAGTACAACTGATAATGCAGATGTAAGCAACAATACAAACGGTGATAACAGCAAAACCTTAATGATTGTTTTATTACTTGTTGGTCTTGCATTAATCTGTTTTGGCGTTGCATTTATTATTAAAAAGAAAAAATAGTTATAAAAAGAGAAATGCCCCGGATTGCACGAAACAATTCGGGGCTTAATTTATATAGTTTACTATTTACATAATAATTCTTACAACAAGAATTACTGTGTTTACAACATTAGTCACAAGATATTTAACCTTTGAAATTGTATAAGGTTTTTCCCAATCCCATTCATCAGGCTTAACATAAAGGTCAGTAAGATAAGGTGCATCCTCACTTGGTTCAAGGAAAGCCTTTGTCTTCATTTTTACATTCAAAATATTACGACAAGACTCTCGAAGTGCTGTACCAAAACCGATTAAGTCATTATAGTATGCCTTTTTCATTTCAATAACATGTGAAGGCATACTAAGAAGCCAAAGACCTGTAAGCATTGTATCGTTACCGTTATATACGCCAACAACGGGACTCATATAACCTGAACCTGTCATATTACTTGAATAGTCGGAAATCACATATCCTGTGTATCCCCATTCAGTTCTCAAAAGGTCATTAAGAAGCTCCGAACAACCGCCACACCAGTCAGTACCAAGTCTGTTATATGCAGACATAATACCGTCACTTCCGCCTTCTTTAACAGGAATTTCAAATGCTTTAAGATAGATTTCACGTAATGTTTGTTCATCACACCAGGTAAAAATACCGTTACGGTGAGATTCCTGTTCGTTCAATACAAAATGCTTGATTGTTGTTATAAGGCCTTCAGATTTAGCTCCTGCAACAATACTCTTTGACATTCTGCCTGCAATAATTGGGTCTTCAGAGAAATATTCAAAGTTTCTTCCGCCCATAGGATTTCTATGAAGATTTGCACCCGGAGCGTACCATATATCTGTTTCCATTGCATCTGCCTCAATACCTGCACTCTGACCCATTTTATATGCTAAATCGTCATTCCAGGAACAAGCAATTGCAGTAGCACACGGATAAGCAGTACCACAATCAAAATATGTCTGACCGTGAGCACCCTTAACACATGACGGACCGTCGTTATCATAAGTCTTTGGAACACCAAGTCTGTCAATTCCTTGTGTTTCATAACCGCTGTGTGCAACAAGTGTAATCATTTCATCAAGTGTTAATTGGTCAAGGAATTTATCCATAAGTTCAGGGTTTTCATAAACATCCTGAAGCATTATAGTTTCCTCATATTCAACACCAATTTTAGGTGTTTCACCATCAGTCGCGGGTTCAGGAAGTTTATCAGGATTTAGAATTTCTTCTGTTGCTGTAAGCTGTCTTGCAACAGGATATGTACCGTCATCATCATCTCTTGAAAGAGGTGTAAATCTGCTATATGCAAAATCAAAAAGATTTTTTATTTCATTACCTGAAATATTATCATATTTTACAATAATGTCTTCTTTAACTGTATATGTGAATGAGTCAATATGCTCACGAACATTTTCACCGAGAATAATTTCATAATTACCTTTTTCAAGGATATAAGCTTCAAGGTTATCTTTGTCATAAGACATCATGTCACTGATTTTAAATTCAACTGTAACAATTTCACTTTCGTTTGGATTGAGCATTGATGTTTTTTCATATCCGCCAAGGCAAATTGCACTTTTTTCAATTCCGCCTTTAGTATAAGGTGCACTGTAATAGATTTGAACAGTTTCTTTGCCTGCAACATCACCCGTATTTGTTACTTTAACATCAACACTTATTATATTTTCATTAATCTTATGTGAAATCAGTTCTTTTGTAAACGTAGTATATGAAAGACCGTAGCCAAACGGATATTGCACTTTATCTTTAGCAAATGTTTCAAAATAGCGATATCCTATGTAAATACCCTCAAGATATTCAACATAATATCCGCCACCATCATATTCATAAGTACCAAAGCATTCGCTTGACGGATGGTCATCAACACTGTATGCAACAGTATCTGTAAGTCTGCCTGATGGGTTTACTTCACCTTTGAGCATTTGAGCAACGGCTCTCATGCCGAATTCACCGGGAATCCATATCATAGCAGCAGCTTTGATGTTGTCATATTCTTCAAGCCAGCCCATTTCCATTATGTTACCTGTATTGAAAAGAACAACAACATTTTCAAATGAAGATGTAACTTTTTCAACAAGATTTTTTTCTTCTTCAGAAAGACGAAGAACTTCTGCAGGAAGGTCTGCTGTTTCTCGGCTTGTACGACTGATTACAATTATAGAAGTATCGGAAAATTCAACTGCATTTGCCATGATTTCATCAGTTAATTTTTCACAAGGCATTTCTTCGAGAGAACTGCTTGCAAGAACTAATTGAAGAAGATTATTAACAACTGTGTTGCTCGTTTTTGGCATCTCATTTCCGCTACATTCTGCTTCATAAAGAGCTCGAAGTTCAGAATTGTAATTAATACAATTTTCATCAAGTGCCTCATAGAAGGTGACAGGGTCATCAGTTGTAATAGCACCTGAACCTGCACCGCCTAAAAACGGAACAACAGAGCCTGCACCAAAAATGTTCACTTTTTTATCATTTAAAGGTAGAACATTTTCTTCATTCTTAAGAAGAACAATACCTTCTTGTTCCAATTCTACTGCAACCTGACTTGACATTTCAATTATGTCAGCAGGAACATTACCGCTTACTGCAGAAGCTCCGATTGAAAAGCAAGAAAGAAGCAATACAATTGACATAAAAAATGCAATTGATTTTTTCATTTTCATAATCATTTCTCCCTATATATTTGTTAAATTGATTATAAATTATTTTAGTTTGAATTACAATATTAAAATAGAATAATAAACAAATATTGAAAAAAGTGATTGATATAAATAACAAAAAACTGACAATGCACAATTACAAAGTCAGTTTTAATATATATTCTATTTTATTGGTTCAAAATCTTCTGCACCGTGTTTACATAAAGGACATATAAAATCTTCAGGTAATTCGTCACCCTCATACACATATCCGCAGATTTTACAAACATATCCCTTTTTCTTTGGTGCTTCCGGCTTCGGCTTGATGTTATCAAAGTAGTATTGATATGTTGCAGACGGTACATCAGATAATGTTTCGGCTTCAGTAATATCAGCAATAAATAGAATATGACTTCCGCAATCAATCATTTCTGTAACAGTACAAGATATATAAGCATTTGTACCATCACAAATAAAGAAATTGCCGTTTTCAGTTCTGTAATGGTCCTTATATCCTGAAAACTTATCAGTATCCTTACCGCTTGCAAAGCCAAATCTTTTAAATATATCAAAAGTTGCTTCTTCTGAAAGAACTGATATAGTAAATTTTTTAGTTCTTTCAATCATTCCGCAGGTATAATTGCTTTTATTTACCGCAATAGTCATTCTTTTTGGGTTGTCTGTAACCTGAGATGCAGTATTGATAATGCAACCGTTGTCTTTTTCGTTTTCAGTTGCTGTCAGCACAAAAAGTCCGTAGCTCAACTTGAACATAGCTTCATTTCTTATCATAAAACCAACTCCTTTGTTATGATTATATCATACTAATTGCCAAATGTACAATATTATTTATTTAACATACGACAAATTGTTAATTTAATTGACAAAAGTACTTAAATATGGTATTTTTATTGTGTATTTATTGTATGTTGTAGCATTTACAATATACAGAAAAAGGAGATGTAAAAATGAAAAGAAGGTTTAGCGTTAAAACCACAGTTGCTATAGCAATTTCAGTTTTACTTATTGCAAGTATGGCTATTTTTGCTTTCGCAAGTGATGGTGAAGCCGCAGCAGTAAAGATGATTGATTGTTCTTCTTGTGAGGGTTCAGGTTTTCTTGCTGTTTGCGAAAATTGTGAAGGAACAAATATTGCTTGTTCAGACTGTTCTGCAGTTGCTAATGTTTGTGGTGATTGTAGCGGTTCAGGTCAGGTCGAAGCACCGTCAAGATTTTACTCAAGTATCTGGTCATTGCTTCCGCCTGTAATTGCTATCGGACTTGCACTTATCACAAAAGAAGTTTATTCTTCACTTTTTGTTGGTATTGTAGTTGGCGGATTGCTTTATGCTGAAGGTAATTTTGAAGGCACAATTACTCACGTGTTTAGTGATGGCTTTGTAGCAAATATTGCTGACTCATACAATATGGGTATTATCATATTCCTTATTGTACTCGGTGCTATGGTTTCAATGATGAATAAAGCAGGTGGTTCTGCTGCGTTCGGTCGTTGGGCAAAGACTCATATTAAATCAAGAGTTGGTGCACAGCTTGCAACAGTTCTCTTTGGTTGTATGATTTTTATTGATGACTACTTTAACTGTCTTACAGTAGGTTCTGTTATGAGACCTGTTACAGACAGCCATAAAGTATCTCGTGCAAAGCTTGCATACCTTATTGATGCTACTGCAGCACCTGTTTGTATTATTGCTCCTGTTTCTTCTTGGGCAGCAGCAGTTGCAGGCTTCGTTGCAGAGGAAGAGGTAAGTGGTTTCCAGCTTTTCCTCAGTGCAATACCATATAACTTCTATGCACTTCTTACTATTGTGATGATGGTTGCAATTACAGTTATGAAGTTTGATTACGGTAAGATGAGAATTCACGAGCAGAATGCGTTAAATGGTGACTTGTTCACAAGTGACGCAGAATCATTTAAGGATTCAACAGATAACACAAATGTAAATCCAAAGGGTAAGGTTATTGACCTTATTATCCCTGTTGTAGCACTTATTATTGCTTGTGTAATCGGTCTTATCTATTCAGGTGGTTTCTTTGATGCAGAAAGTGGTGCATTCCACAATGTTATCGAAGCATTCTCAAGTGCTGACGCTTCAGTTGGTCTTCTTTATGGCTCATTTATCACACTTATTCTTGCAGTAGCTTACTTTATGATTCGTCGAGTAATTACATTCAAGGATTGTATGGATTCAATTCCTGACGGTTTCAAGGCTATGGTTCCTGCAATTATGATTCTCGCTTGTGCATGGACTCTTAAAGCAATGACTGATAGTCTTGGTGCAAAAGCATTTATCGCCGGTATTGTTGAGTCAACAGCAGGTAGCTTTGCAAACTTCCTTCCTGCAGTTATTTTCCTTATTGCAGTTGGACTTTCATTTGCAACAGGTACATCATGGGGTACATTCGGTATTCTTATTCCTCTTGTTCTTGCTGTATTCCCATATAGCAGTGGTCCGATTTCAGTTATTGCAATTTCTGCTTGTATGGCAGGTGCTGTTTGCGGTGACCACTGTTCACCAATTTCTGATACAACAATTATGGCAAGTGCAGGTAGCCAGAGTAACCATATCAACCACGTATCAACACAGTTGCCTTATGCTTTGACAGTTGCAGGCGTGTCATTTGTAACTTATGTTATTGCAGGCTTTGTACAGAAGGCATATATCGCTCTTCCAATCGGTATTATCCTTATGCTTGGTACACTCCTCGTAATTAAAGCAGTTTCAAAGAAAAAGGCATAATCTTTAGCAAAATAATTAAGTCCCTTTACTGATTAAGTAAGGGGACTTTTTCTATATTCAAAACTTTAACCATTCATCATTAAAAGCATCTGATGGCATACTCCACGCTCCACGAGGTGAGAGTGATACTGTTCCGACAGCCGGACCATCGGGCATACATGAACGTTTAAACTGATTATTGAAGAATCTTCTTATAAAAATTGTAAGCCAATTTCTTAGTTCATTTTCACAATATTGTCCCTGAAAATTATTAACTGCCATTTTAAGTAATTCTTCAGGTGATTTGTTGTGACGAATAAAATAATATATAAAATAGTCGTGAACTTCATAGGGACCAAGCGTATTCTCCGTTTTTTGCTCCATTTTGCCGTTTTTATCGGGTGGTAGCAGTTCGGGACTAACAGGTGTGTCAAGAACGCTGTAAAGGGTTTTAGCCACGTTCTCGTCACTTTTATCTGCAATATATTTCACAAGGTGTCGCATAAGTGTTTTCGGAACAGAAGCGTTAACACCATACATACTCATGTGGTCACCGTTATAAGTACACCAACCAAGTGCTAATTCACTTAAATCTCCTGTACCGACAACAATTGCACCAATTTTATTTGCATAATCCATAAGAATTTGCGTTCTTTCTCTTGCCTGAGTATTTTCATAAGTTACATCGTGAACATCAACATCGTGGCAAATGTCCTTAAAATGCTGCAGACTTGCTTCTTTAACATTAATTTCCATAAATGTTGCACCAATAAGCTTTACAAGATTACAGGCATTTGTGTAAGTCAAATCTGTTGTACCAAAGCCCGGCATTGTTATACAAATAAGATTTTCAATAGGTAAATTCAGTTTCTTTAATGCTTCAACACAAACAAGTAAGGCATGAGTTGAGTCAAGTCCGCCTGAAATACCGAGAACAAGCTTATTGCAATGAATATGCAACATTCTTTTTGCAAGACCTGTGCTCTGAATTTTAAGTATTTCATCACATCTTCTGTTAAGCTCATCAGCATCAGACGGAATAAAGGGATTGCCCTTAAGCTTTTCGGCTTCTGTAATTGTAAAGTCAATATTATCAATTTCTTTTGAAGCAGGAGCATCAAATTCACTTATAATTATTTTAGTTTCAAATGAAAATCTTTCTGCTTCAGAGATAATTTTTCCGCTTACTGCGTGAACACATTCACCTGCATAAACATAATCCGTTGTTGATTCACAAGAGCCTGCAGAAGCTGAAATATAGGCACAATTTCTTTGTTCGGTGTAGTTTTTTATAAAAGATTTATAGTTATCATATTTTGTAACAAGAGCAGGGGAGGCACCTATATTTAAAACTACATCAGATTTGTATTTTTCATAGTAAATATCGTCACCAACAGAAATATCAAAATAAGAATTTTGACTTTTTACTTCATATCCGCTTGTAAACCATCTTAATTCACTTGCACAAAGATGCTTTTTTGAAATAATTTCAACAATTTCACCCTTATAAATATGAACAGCACAGTTATAAAGCCTACTATCTTCTTTAACAGGTGAGCCTATAATAATATGTGAATAATAATCTTTTGAATATTCAGTTATTAAATCAATATTGTTTTTACAAGCATCAATTAATGTATCATGAAAAAACAAATCACCACAAGTGCATCCTGAAAGACATAATTCAGGAAATGCAATAACATCAATACAATCATGTTTTAAACTATCAAGTGCTGAAATGATTTCATTACAATTTTTGGTTGGATTTCCAACATATAATTTAGGTGAAATTGATGCAACTTTCATTTTGATACTCATAATTAAGACTCCTAATTGGAATTATTCTTTAAATATTATATATCAAAAAAACAATTTAATCAACAAAAAACAAAGGGTTGCCACACGACAACCCTAAAAAATTATTTCTTTACATTTTTTAACACTTCAATGTAAGCTTTGATTGCCTCAACGCAACCATCAAAGCCTAAATCTGCACTGTTAAGACACAAGTCATAGTTTCTTGCATTATCCCAATCACGACATGTGTAATAATGATAGAATTCACTACGGTGTTTGTCAATTTTACGGATTTTCTTGTCTGCATCCTTTTCACTCATTGCAAACATATCCTTGATTGTATCAACGCAAACATTATGTGGTGCCCAGATAAATACTTTAATAACATTATCAAAATCTTTTAAAATATAGTCAGCACAACGGCCAACAATAATACAAGATTCTTTTTCAGCAAGGTTTTTAATAATCTTTGCCTGATAGTTAAAAAGATTTTCCTTCGATGTAAATTTACTGTCTTCAGGAGGAATAATTCCACCTGTATATTGTTTAGTTGATGAGTCAAACAGACCAACGCTGACTTCCTCGTCATATTTCTGGAAAAGTCCAAGATTTATACCGCTGTCGTCAGATGCCATATAGAGAATTTCACGGTCATAAAAGGGGATATTAAGCTCCTTTGAGAGCATTTTGCCAACTGTTCTACCGCCACTGCCGTAACCACGTGCAATAGTAATAACGATTTTTTTATCCATTGATTTGACCACCTTTCAAGGTTTATTCACTAAGATATGCCTTTTTAACTGATTCATCATTCATAAGGTCTTTCGCATCACCTGAAAGAACAATGTTACCTGTTTCAAGAACATAAGCTCTGTCAGCAATAGAAAGTGCCTTTTTTGCATTCTGTTCAACAAGAAGAACTGTTGTACCGTTTTCATTGATTGCCTTGATAATATCGAAAATTTCAGAAACAAGAAGAGGTGAGAGACCCATTGAAGGTTCGTCCATCAAAACGAAATCAGGCTTTGACATAAGGGCACGACCCATAGCAAGCATCTGCTGTTCACCACCGGAAAGAGTACCTGCAATCTGATTTTTTCTTTCTTCAAGACGAGGAAAACGCTCATAAACATATTTTAATGTCTGCTCAATTTCATCCTTGTCTTTACGGGTAAATGCCCCTAATTTGATGTTATCAAGAACAGAAAGCTGTGAGAAAATTCTTCTTCCTTCAGGAACGTGTGCCATACCCATTGAAACGATTTTATGAGCAGGAGTTTTTGTTATATCCTGGTCATTAAACAGAATTTTACCTGTTTTTGGTTTTAAAAGTCCTGTAACTGTGTGGAGAATAGTTGTTTTACCTGCACCGTTTGCACCGATAAGAGCAACAATTTCACCTTTATTAACCTCGAAAGAAACGCCTTTCAAAGCCTTAATCATACCGTAATATACTTCGATATTATCTACTTTTAAAAGTGGTGCCATTACTATTCCTCCTTAATCACCTAAATAAGCCTTAATAACTTCAGGGTTATTAAGAACATCACTTGTTTTACCCTGTGCCAATTCCTGACCGAAGTTAAGAACAGAAACCTCTTCACAGATACCGCTTACAAGCTTCATATCGTGTTCAATAAGAAGAACTGTCATATCGAATTTGTCACGGACAAAACGGATTGTATCCATAAGCTCCTGAGTTTCGCTCGGGTTCATACCTGCAGCAGGTTCGTCAAGAAGCAAAAGCTTTGGATTAGTAGCCAATGCTCGTGCAATTTCAAGCTTTCTCTGTTTACCGTAAGGAAGATTATCAGCAAGTGTAGAAGCCTCGTCTTGGAGTCCGAAAACCTCAAGAAGCTCCATTGCTTTTTCGTCCATTTTCTTTTCAGTCTTAAAGTACTTAGGAAGGCGAAGGATACCTTCAAGTGTGCTGTACTTATTAAGATTATGGAAACCTGCTTTAACATTATCAAGAACACTTAAATTCTTGAAAAGTCTGATATTCTGGAATGTTCTTGCGATACCGCATTTGTTGATTTCTATTGTGCTTTTACCTGTGATATTCTCACCGTCAAGAATAACAGCACCTGATGTTGGCTTATAAACACCTGTTAAAAGATTGAATACAGTTGTTTTACCTGCACCGTTAGGACCGATAAGACCATAAAGCTGACCTTTTTCAATTTTTACATTAAATTCGTCAACAGCACGAAGACCGCCGAAAGAAATTGAGAGATTTTTTACTTCAAGAATAGCCATTATTTAACCTCTCCTTTCTTTTCCTTAACAACAAGACCTTTTACTTTACCTACGTAAGCATTTATTCTGCTCTTTAAGTTTTCATTTGATGTAATAAGCATCATTGCAATAAGAATGATAGCATAGAACAACATACGATAATTACCGATTGTTTCTCTTAAAAGTTCAGGGATAAGAGTAAGCACAACAGCAGCAATAACGCTACCGCGGATTGAACCGATACCACCGAGAACAACGAAAACAAGCACAAGAATTGACATATTATAGTCAAACTTTACAGCCTGAAGTGTTGAGAAGTTGTGTGAATAAATAACACCTGCAACACCTGCAAGGAAAGCTGTTAATGCAAAAGTGATAAGTTTGTATTTTGTAATGTTAATACCGATTGATTCAGCAGCGATTCTGTTATCACGGATAGACATAACAGCTCGACCTGTTCTTGAATTAACAAAGTTATATGCGATAATAACTGTAATTAAAAGAATAATAAATGCAATTTCATAGCTTGAATCTTTTGGTGTACCGTTGATGCCGAGAGCACCGTTAATAAGCATTTCACCGTCGGAAGCCATATTCATTTCGGAAACACTCTTAATGGAAATGTGGAAGCCTTCAGCATCTCTGCCAAGGTAAACAGATGCGCAGATATTTTTGATAATCTCACCGAATGCAAGTGTAACGATAGCAAGATAGTCGCCTTTAAGACGAAGAACAGGAATACCAATCAAAATACCGAAAATTGCTGCTAAAACACCACCTAAAACAAGAGCTAACGGATAACGGATAACAGCTTCAGGAATTGCTTCTTCCATTAAATTAGAGAACAACGCACCGCTGTAAGCACCAATGCACATAAAGCCTGCCTGTCCGAGGCTAAGCTCACCGAGAATACCGACAGTAAGGTTCAATGAAACAGCAAGGATAGCATAAACGCAAAGAGGAACAAGTAAGTCCTGCATCATATATGACATATTACCTGAACTTCTTAAAATTTGTGTAAGTACAAATACAACAATAAGAATTACGTAAGTGATTAAACTTTGTTTTGTGTAAGGTTTAACCGTTTTTAAAGATTTCTTCATAATCAAAACGCTCCCTTCACAAATTAAACTTTTTCACTTGTTTTCTTACCGAGAATACCTGTAGGCTTAACCATAAGGATAATGATAAGAACACCGAAAACGATAGCATCAGCAAGCTGAGTTGAAATGTATGCTTTACCGAGAATTTCAATAACACCGATAAGAATACCGCCAATCATAGCACCGGGAATTGAACCGATACCACCGAAAACAGCAGCTGTGAATGCTTTGATACCCGGCATAGCACCTGTTGTGTTTGAAAGAATCGGATATGCTGAACAATAAAGAGCACCTGCAACTGCAGCTAAAGCAGAACCTATAGCAAATGTAAGTGAAATTGTCTGATTCACGTTAATACCCATAAGCTGAGCAGCACCTTTGTCTTCCGAAACAGCAAGCATTGCCTTACCACTTTTTGTTTTCTTTATGAAAATTGAAAGAGCAATAACAATAACCAATGAAACAACAATTGCCGTTGAAGCTTCACCTGAAATAACAATCTGACCATCAAAAAGTCTGATTGCAGGCACACTTACAACTGATGTGAAATTGATTGGATTTGCACCGAAAATTGCCAATGCGATATTCTGTAAGAAATAGCTGACACCAATAGCTGTAATAAGAACAGCCAAAGATGTTGACTGACGCAATGGCTTGTATGCAATCTTCTCAATAGTAATACCGAGAATTGTACAGGCAATCATTGAAACAACAACTGCAATAAGAGGGTGGAGCCCTGCTTTAACTGAAGCCAGATAGACAACGTAAGCACCAATCATAATTACGTCACCGTGTGCAAAGTTGAGCATTTTTGCAATACCATAAACCATAGTATAGCCAAGAGCAATAACCGCATAAATACTGCCAAGACTGATACCATTAATCAGGTTACTTAAAAAACCCATTTATGTAACATCCTTCCGTTTATTTGTACAGATTATATCTATACAAAAATTTATTCATAGTATTATATCACATCGAATTTATAAAAACAACAATTTTACACAAAAAAATACCGATAGAATTAACTATCGGTATTATAAAAATATTAAGTATTAATTAAAGAGCAGCGTATGCGCCATCTTTAATGATAACAGCCATTGGGTCCTTTGAAACAGCACCTGATTCATCCCATGTAAGAGCTGAACCTGCACCTGTGATACCCATGTATGAGAAACCGTCTGCACAGATAGCAACCTTGAGCTTTGCACAGATGTCAGCAGCTGACATATCAGCTGTGATGCCTTCCTGTTCAATAAGCTTTGCAATGATGTAAATTCCGTCATAAGCGTCAGCTGCGAACTGGTTAGGTGTTTCGTTATTGTAAGCTGCCTTGTATGCCTTAACGAAGTTCTGAGTTGCTTCTTCTTCTTTGTCAGCTGCGAAAGGAGTAAGAAGCATTACGCCTTCAGCAAGCTTTGTGTCAAATCCTTCAATAGCAAGAAGACCGTCAAGACCGTCACAACCAAAGAACTTTGGTGCATAGTCGATAGCAGCAGCCTGCTGAAGAATAAGAGAAGCTTCTGTGTAGTAGATTGGAAGGAAGATAAGGTCAGCACCAGCAGCCTTACAAGCGTTAATCTGAGCTGAGAAATCCTTGTTGTCCTTCTGGAATGACTGAGCTTCAACTACTGAAAGGTTGTATGTTTTAGCGCCTTCCATAAAGCTGTTGTAGATACCTGTTGAATAAGCATCTGATGAGTCATAGATAACTGCAACTTTTTCTGCAATCTTGTTTTCAGCAATGTACTGAGCTGAACGAGTACCCTGGTTAGAGTCTGTAAAGCAAATCTGGAATGTGTTGTCGTTTGCGATTACAGCGTCTGCAGAAGCAGATGGAGTAAGCTGGAACATCTGGTCAGCAGCTGTCTTGTCAATAACTGCAAGGCATGAACCTGATGTAACAGTACCAAGGAAAATCTGCATACCCTGGTCTTTAAGTGAGTTGTAAGCACTAACAGCCTTGTCACCTGAGTCAGCTTCGTCGTCAGCTGTTACAAGCTCAAGCTTAACACCGTTAACGCCACCTGCATTGTTGATTTCTTCAACAGCAAGCTTAGCAGCGTTTACAACAGCATTACCGTACTGAGCAGCGCCACCTGTGAGAGGACCACTAACACCGATTTTGATTGTTGCTGATGTGTCGTCCTGTTTACCTTCGTTTCCGCCACAAGCTGCAAAGCATGTAACAACAAGTGTTAATGCAACGAGCACAGCGAGAACTTTCTTTAAGTTTTTCATAAGAAATCCTCCTTAATTTTCGTACAAAATTTGCTTTTGTACATATCTCTTTAAATAGATAAAGTAAATATACACCAAATTTTTTAATAAGTCAATTATTTTTACAATTTTTTGAAAAATTATTATAAAATAAGGTATGACAAATGCCATACCTTATATTCATCATATTAAATTATTTCTTCTGCGGACCGTTGTAACCGTTTTCTTCTTGGAATTTAGCAATTTTATCAATAACGCTGAGAACAACATCAAAGCCGTCACCAACAGTTTCCATTTCAAAACGGTCAGGCATATCGTGGAATGTGTGATAATACCAAGTAAGCATCGGATTCTGTGCAGCAAATGTAACTGACTTGATACCTGCTCTTGTCATTGGTGTACTGTCGCATCCGCCAACAGGGTTATGAATACAACCGTTTGTCTTGCTTTCAATACCCATTTCGTTGAATGTATCCTTGAACATTTTTTCAAGGTCAGTATCAAATCTGCAACCCTGCCAGTCGTCCTTGATAACAACTTCAAAGTATTCCTTATCGGCAACAGAGTCAATGTTGATATTCCAAGCATTCTTTGTTAAATCGTCATTCTTGTGCTTATGTACAAAAGCCATTGAACCGCGAAGACCAGCTTCTTCAGCACCACAGTTGCAGTCAACAATACGGCAATTCTTTGGCATCTTATCAGGATTTTCTTTAAAATATTTGATAACAGCATAGCTTAAAGCACAGCCTGTAGCGTTATCCATAGCACCTCTTGATGCTGTTTCTTCATCTCCGTCATTCCACATAATTACGAAACAGCTACCGATAGCAGTAACAATTGGTAAGAAATGAAGTGCAATAATTAAATGGTTAAGAGCATCTGATGAAGCAGCAATATATGCCCAAGATGCATCAAAGTAAAGACCTGTATAAATTGCAGCCATAGCAACTGAAAGACCTACAAGGAAGAAAACGCAAACTGCACCAAATCCAACCTTACCATAAGTTGTAATAAGACCGTAAATTGGCTTGTCAGGATGTCTTGAAGCATTTTCTGAATGTTTCCAGTTCCAGCTTGTATCTGTATGACCTGAAAGAATGATTGTATAATCATATTTTCCGTCATCAGGCTTTAATTCACCATAGACATTTTGTGATATCTTCTGCTTGAAGAACATATCGAACCAAGGTTTGTAAAGGAAACAGCTGAAAACGAGCCATAAAACCATACAAATACCTGTAAGAGCCATTGCAAACCAAATGTAATAATTATGAAGTGCAAAATAGATAAGACCGCTTGCTATAAGACCGTACCAACCTGCATAAGGTATTCCACCGATACTTGACCTTGGTGCAACACCAAATTCCTCTTTCTTTGGTTCAATGCCGATTTCACGAAGCTTTTCACCCATATAATCAGCGTATTCTCTTTCACCTTTAGAACCGGGAAGGCGAGAGCCGATTTTTTCAGAAGCGTGTTTAACTATTTCCCACGCTTCTTCAACGTATTTTCTTGATTCCTCTTTCATCAGAAAACCTCCATACATAAATTATTCGTATTATATAATATTAAATTTTTTTGATTAAATCAAGTGTTTTATAAAAAAAGACCTATGCAGTTTCCCACATAGGTCAAAAAATTAATCTTTCTGATTTCTTGCAATTTTAAGAGTTGTTGTCTTTTTAAATTCAACATCTCTGATTTTAATACCAGCAACATTCTTGAAAATCGGATTTTCTCTGTTGTATTTTGCAACGTCACCGTCAATTCTGTCACGGGCATCAGGATATTCCTTTTCGTTAAGGAAAAATTCAGCAACGATTTTTTCGTTTTCCTGATAAACAAGAACTTCTTCAACATATTCAATTCTTGAAAGCTTGTCCTCAATTTCTTCAGGAGAAACGTTTTTACCGTTAGCAAGACAGATAAGATTCTTCTTTCTGCCGACCATAAAGAGGAAACCGTCTTCATCAATTCTACCGTGATCACCGGTTTTAAGCCACTCACCGTCAAATGCAGCAGCTGTTGCTTCAGGGTCATTGTAGTAGCCCTGCATTACATTAGTACCTCTTACATAGATTTCACCAACGCCTTCGTCGTCAGGATTAACAATCTTGATTTCACAACAATCAAGTGGAGTACCAACACTACCGAACTTGAATTTACCAGGTCTGTTACAAGTAACAGCAGGGGAGCACTCAGTAAGTCCGTAACCATTATAAATATCAATACCGAAATCGTGCATACCTTTTTCAACCTTAGGGTCAAGGTTAGCAGCACCGCAAACAATCATATTGAGGTTGCCACCAAGATTATCAATGATAGTCTTGAAAATCTTTGCACGTTTATCAATACCAAATTTCATAAGAGTATTGCTGATTTTAATACCTTTTTTAAGAATATCTTCTCTGCCTGTTTTTCTTGCAGTTTTCCAGATACGATTATAAATTGTATTAACAACAAGTGGAACACCACAGATATTATAAGGATGGTATTTTTTCATATCACCCTGAATATTCTTAATACCGTCGCAAAGATATCCCCATTGTGAAAGGAGATATGATGCGAAAAGAGCACTAACCCAAGCATAAGTATGATTTAACGGTAAGAAGCCGATAGCGTGTCTTCCGTTGAGAGCACGGGTAGATGATGTACAGTTACTTGCAATATTATAATGTGTAAGCATAACACCCTTACTTTTTGCAGTTGTACCTGATGTATAAGCAATACAAGCAAGGTCGTCAGGCTTAACTTCAGCATCAATAAAATCTTTATTTCCTTTATCTAATGCTTCTTGACCAATTTTAAGAAAACTGTTATAATCTTCTAAACAAAAATACTGCATCTGAGGCATCTCAGGGTTTGCTTTGAATTCCTCAACAGCCTTATTGAACTTTGCAGAATGCACAAGAGCATCACAACCGCAACGTATAAGCTGGTCAGCAAGGTCATCGTAAGGAAGTTTTGCATCCATAGGAACAGTAATATTACAACCGCAAATAGTAGCGTAATATGCTATCATCCATTCAAAGCTGTTTTCAGCAATGATTGCGATTTTCTTTTTACCGTTAAGACCTTTTGTGTAAAAGTATGTACCGAGTGCAGCAATTTCGCTCCATGTCTGGTTAAAAGTTCTTTCACATTCATTTTTATCTTTGTCAAGGAAAACGTACTGTCTTTTGTCCTGACCCTTTTCAACACCTGTAACTACAATTTCTTTAAGAGTTTTATAATCAGGTATATTTGCATTTCCTGCATTTTTATGCTTCTTTGCCATAATTATTCTCCTTTTTATTTATAACAGGGGAGTTACATAAATAAATTTGACATTTGTAATACTTATAAAGTTTAACAAATTCAGTTCTTAAAGTCAACATAATGTCGAAAACTTGTACATTTTTGGAGGTTTGTCAATGTATAACGGAAACAATCCAACTGCCATTAAATCACAACAATGGCTTACTGAAACTTTAATTGAATTAATGGAAGAAAAGCCATACGAAGAAATTTCTATAATGGATATCTGCAAAAAAGCCGATTTATCAAGACAAACATTTTATAATTATTTTGATTCAAAGGATGAGCTTTTCAGATATCTGTTAAGAAATACATATATGGAAAAGCTTAATTCTCTTACAGAAATTCCAAGCTCAAAGGAAGCCATTTCCGCTTTTGTCAGTGTTGTTAAGGAAAATCCAAGAATGGTTAATGCCATTGTAAAAAACAATATGGGAAATCTTGTTTCTGACGAAATATTCAAATCAATAACAGAATTTCTTAATAAATTCATTCCCGATTTTGAGCATCAATCCGACTTCTCATATCATGTAGTCCTTTTGTCAGGAGCATTGACACACTTTATGCTTTATTACGCACGAAACAATAAAGAATTATCGGAAGAGGAAATGACAAAAATCCTTGAAACATTCCTTTCAGGCAAAATCTTTAAGATACTTAGAGCATCGAAATATTTAAAAAAGTTAATCAAATAAAATAAGAGCAGACCGTAAAAAGTCTGCTCTTTAAATATTAGTGAGTATGGTCTTCGGTTGAATGAGCAACATCATTAGCTTCAATTAAATGGAGAGTACCCTCAACACTTACTAATTCAATATCAGAAATGTATTCAATTGTTGTATCTCCCTTTGAAGCGTGTGTTGGCTGTAAAAGGAAAATTGCATAATCTTTATAAGTCATCTGACTGATTTTATCAATTATAATATTTTCTAATACTTTTTTATCGCCAACCTGCTCACCAAGAGTAAATTCCTGAGTGTTGAAATTGATATTTACTTTCTTTTGTGCTGATGAATAACTATATGTAAGCTTTACTGATGACTCTGATAAATCAATATTGTACTCAGGCTTAAGCTTATAATAGTGTCTGAAACGTAACTGTGAATAATTGCCCTTACTGTCTTTTGTAAAGAATGATTCTTCAACAAATTCAAAATATGTATCAAAGTTTTCTTTAGTTAATTTAACAGAGTCCTGATTTTCCTGTTCAGTTGACTCAACTTCCTGTGAATCTGGTGTTTCATCCTTGTTGTCGCTACAAGCAACAAATGAGAAGCACATAATAGTAAGTGCTAACAACAACGCTAAAATCTTTTTCATAGTAATATCCTCGTTTCATGATTTTTAATGATTATATATCATTTTTCTTGTAATATCAAGATTTTTATTAAAGAATTTTACATTTGTTCCAATATATACTCTTTTACTTTTTCTAATTTGCTCTCTAGCCATTTTCCATTTTCAGCTTTTTGAGCTAACGGACAAAGAATGAAGAAATCTAATGTTTCACCGGGAACACGACCTGTTCTCAGTGGTTCAGCAAAATGCTCCTTCCACTTTTCTTCACTTGCACCTTTGAATTCTTCAGGCTTTAAATATGTCATTTGTCTTTTTGTGGCTTCAATGTGCATTTTAGCAGACAAAGGAGATAAAAGCTTGAACTCATCTTCCTGTACATCGACAAATATACGTGGAAGCTTATCTTTTACAATGTGTTCTTCACCGCGTACAATTTTTAGTCCCATAGGCTCATAAGTAAAATCATTTTCAGTGAAATTCAGCTTGACAAGCAATCCAATATCAGTATTAAATTGAGAACGCTGATAATCTGTATCAAAAATGAAATTACCCAATGAATAGAAGATTATTTTATCACCGACAGTTTCATAGTTCATGGGAACATGCGGGTGGTGTGAAACAATAATGTCTGCACCCATTTCCAAATATTTATGGAATCTTTCACGAGTATATGGAGAGGGTAGTGGAGTAAATTCCTCACCTGCGTGTGCTACAACAATACACCAACGACAAGTTTGCTTGATTTTGTCAATTGACTTTTGAATTTCATCAAGGTCGCTCCAACTGTAACAGCCCGGTTTATCCACATCAGCTTTTCTGCAAGCTCGTTGATAACCGACACCAATCATACCGATTCCGCCTGCTTCATTTAAAATAACAGGCTTTCTCGCTTCTTGGATGTCCATTCCCGCACCAAGTGTCTGTACATTGTTTTCTTTTGCAATCTTCAACGTGCTTTCAATACCGTAAGGACCTGCATCCATAATATGATTGTTGCAGATATTCCAAATATCAGCTTTCATGTTATTAAGCACCTTAACAGCTTTAGGGTCAATAGTATGCAGTAATTGTTGAACACCACTTGCAGTTGTATTTGTTTCTGCTTGTGCAACAGGACCTTCAACATTAACTATGACGTGGTCAGCACTATGAAGAAAATCAAGAATTTCTTCCGATATTAAATTTTCATCATCCCATTTACCGTACATATATCGGTCAAAACCAATATCACCGGTAAAGACCAATGAAGTAGTTTCTTTCATAAAAATAAGCCTTTCAAAATAATCTGATTTAATTATATCATCAAAAAATAACCTTTTCAAGTGGTTCAAATCTAAGGGACGACCACTTCTTCACTATTACTTATTAATTTTCAAATATCGACACCGAGAAAAAGTGAAGAGTGAATAGTGAAGAGGTAATAAGTAAAAATCGATAATCTTCTGTTGAAGACTATCGATTTTTGGTGCGGGTAGCAGGGGTCGAACCTGTACACCTCTCGGCACAAGATCCTAAATCTTGCGTGTCTGCCAATTCCACCATACCCGCATATTAAGTTAAAACATTAAGATTCCGTGTGACACTTGCGGTACCCGAAGACTCGTGCTACCGCACTCGCTTTTCGACCGCTGCGTCTTTTGTGCCCTCGCTTCATCATCCGCAGGATGCGCTTCGGCACAAAACTGCCAATTCCACCATACCCGCATATTCAATTTGCTTAGCAATTATATCAAACTTTTTTTTAAAATTCAATAGACAAATTCAATATTATGTATTAAAATGTATATGATATTATGCCTTAATGGGCTTTGTTGTATTTGGAGGTAAAAAAATATGGGATTTATGAAAACTCGTTGGACAGACAATATTGACAGAAACAATCCGTTACCTGAATATCCTCGTCCACAGATGGAAAGAGCAGATTGGATGTCAATGAATGGTGTTTATGATTACGCTATTGTTGACAAGTCAGTTGAATGGGTTGATAACTTTGACGGTGAAATCGTTGTTCCCTATGCAGTTGAATGTATGCTTTCAGGTGTTGAAAAACCATTAAAACCTGACCAAAAGCTCTGGTACAGAAAGAAATTCTCAATTCCTGAAAATATGAAAGGTAAAAATATTTTACTTAATTTTGCTGCAGTTGACTGGGAATGTAACGTTTATATCAATAATGAATTTGCAGGTTCTCACAGAGGCGGTTATGCAACTTTTTCAATTGATATTACAAGACTTCTCAAAGATGGGGAAAATGAGCTTGTTGTAAGCGTTTATGACCCTACTGAAAACGGATGGCAACAGAGAGGTAAACAGGTTAATAAGACTCACGGCTTCTGGTATGTTGCTACATCAGGTATATGGCAGAGTGTGTGGCTTGAAGCAGTTAATCCTTGTCACATCCTTAAACTCAAGATGACACCTGATATCGACAATAAATCTCTTGCATTCAAAACATTTGCAACAGATAATGACTGTCAGGTTAAAGTTACTGTATTTGATAATGTTAATGTTGTGTCAGAAAACACAATAACAATGGATGATGTAATCAAATTTGATGAATTAAAGCTTTGGTCGCCTGAAAACCCATTCCTTTATGACCTTAAGGTTGAACTCATTAAAGATGGTAATGTTGTAGATACAGTTAAAAGCTACATCGGTATGCGTAAATTCTCAATAGGTAAGGATGATAAGGGATATCCGAGGTTTTTACTTAACAATAAGCCTTATTTCCAAAGAGGTCTTCTTGACCAGGGTTATTGGTCAGATGGTGGTATGACTCCACCAACTGATGAAGCAATAATTTATGATATTGAAACAATGAAGAGATTGGGCTTCAATATGCTTCGTAAACATATTAAGGTTGAACTTGACCGTTGGTATTATCATTGTGATAGACTTGGTATGCTTGTATGGCAGGATATGGTAAGCGGTGGTGAATATATCGGTCAGTTCCTTGCAGGTGTTCTTCCACTTGTTGCAATTCATGTTAAAGACGATAAATATAAGGCATTTAAGCGTGGAGAACAGTTGTGGCGTGACGAATTTGAACGTGAACTTAATGAAATGCTTAATCAGCTTTATAACCATACTTGTATTTCTTGCTGGGTTCCGTTCAACGAGGGTTGGGGTCAGTTTGACTCTGTAAGAATTTCAAATGAAATCAAGAGATTTGACCCATCACGAGTTGTTGACCATGCAAGTGGTTGGCACGACCAGGGTGCAGGTGACTTCAACAGTATGCATAGATATATTGCACCTATAAATCCACGAAGAAATGATGGTCGTATTTTTGCAATAACAGAATTTGGTGGATACAGCCATATTGACAGAGGCCATACTTGGGATGAATCAAAGAGCTTTGGTTATATGATGTTCAGGTCAAAGGACAGCTTGTCAAAGGCATATAAGATTCTTCACGATACACAGGTTATTCCGCTTATTAAGAAGGGCCTTAGTGCGACTGTTTATACTCAGGTAAGTGACGTTGAAAATGAAGTTAACGGAATTTTAACTTATGACCGTGAACATATTAAAGTCCATGAAGATGTTCTTATTGAAGTGAATAAGAAACTTACATTATAATTATGAAAACTCCATCAGTACAAAAACTAAGATTACTTTATATCATTGATATTCTTTCAAAAAAATCTGATGAAGAACATCCGATGTCTGCTACACAGATTATGGAGTATCTTCGTAATGATTACGGAATTGAATGTGAAAGAAAAACTATATATGACTGTATTGAATGTTTAAATGAGTATGGTTATGAAATAATAAAATCACAATCTCCTCGTGGATATTTTATGACACCTTATTATTTTGAACCTGCTGAACTTCGTTTGCTCATTGATGCGGTTCAATCGGCTGATTTTATCTCTGCAAAGAAGACAAAATCACTTATTAAAAAGTTTTCTTCTTTTGCAAGTGAATATCAATATAAGAGAATAGAAAAACAAGTTTATATTGATAACAGAAACAAGTGTGCAAATGAAAATTTGTTTATTGTAATTGATATTATCAGTTCTGCAATTCTTTCAAGGAAACAGATTGAAGTTGTTTATCGAAGACGAAAAATTGTTGATGGCAAAACTGCAAGGTATGAGGAAAAGACAATGGTAATAAACCCATATGCTCTTATTTGGTCTGATGACCATTATTATCTTGTAGGCAATTATAGTAAATATGATAATTTGATTCATCTTCGCATTGACAGACTAAAAAATGTCAAGGTACTTGATTTTTATTCTCGTCATTTTTCAGAAGTTTCTCCTTATCAGACTTTTTTTGATATTGCAGATTACAGTAACAAGCATCTTTCAATGTTTTCAGGTGACATTAAACCTGTTGAGATGATTTGTAAGAATTCAATGATTGAAGATTTTATTGACCAATTCGGTGAAAAAGTATCAATGAAACCTTTTGATGAGGATAATTTTATTGCAAAAGTTGATGTTGCTGTAACCGACGGTCTTGTTGCGTGGATAATGCAATATGGCGAAAAAGTGAAAGTTAAGTCACCTAAAGAGCTGAAAAATATGATAATAGACAAAACAAAATCAATTTTAGCACTTTATAATGGATAAAATGATAAACTTTTAACAAATATATTTATAACACTTGAAAAATGTTCAAGAATATTATAAAATAATTGGTGGTAAATTTTACAAATTATATCTTTTGAAAGGATGTTATTAAAATGAGCAGTGCATTAAACAAAAAAACTGTTGAAGATTTACAGGTAGCAGGCAAAAAAGTTCTTGTTCGTTGTGACTTCAACGTAAAAATGGAAAACGGCGTTATTACAAGTGACAAGAGAATTGTTGCTTCATTGCCAACAATCAAATATCTTATTGAAAACGGTGCAAAGGTAATTCTTTGTTCACACCTTGGTCGTCCTAAGGGTGAAGTTGTTCCTGAATTTTCACTTGCTCCTGTTGCTGCAAGACTTTCAGAGCTTCTTGGTCAGGAAGTTAAAATGGCAAAGGACGTTGTTGGTGAAAGTGCACAGGCACTCGCAGCTGACCTTAAAGACGGTGAAGTTCTTCTTCTTGAAAACGTTCGTTATGAAAAGGGCGAAACAAAGAACGACCCTGAACTCAGCAAAAAGTTTGCTGACCTTGCAGAGCTTTATGTAAACGATGCTTTCGGTTCAGCTCACAGAGCTCATTCTTCAACTGCAGGTGTTGCAGAACATCTTCCTGCAGCTTGTGGTTACCTTATTCAGAAAGAAATCGAATTTATCGGTGGTGCTCTTGAAAATCCAAAGAGACCTCTCGTAGCTATCCTTGGTGGTGCTAAGGTTTCTGACAAAATCGGTGTTATCACAAACCTTATTGACAAGTGCGATACACTTATCATTGGTGGTGGTATGGCTTATACATTTATGAAGTCATTAGGTCATAATATCGGTACATCTCTTCTTGAAGAAGATAAAGTTGAACTTGCTGCTGAAATGATGAAGAAAGCAGAAGAAAAGGGCGTTAAATTCCTTATTCCTGTTGATAACAAAGTTGGTAAGGAATATGCTCCTGATACAGAAGCAATGGTAGTAAATTCTGATGATATTCCTGATGGTTGGATGGGTCTTGACATCGGTCCTAAGACACAGGAAATCTTTGCTGACGCTGTTAAGGATGCAGGTACAGTAATCTGGAACGGACC
Source organism: uncultured Clostridia bacterium (assembly GCA_937906895.1). Classification (GTDB taxonomy): domain Bacteria; phylum Bacillota; class Clostridia; order Oscillospirales; family Acutalibacteraceae; genus Fimenecus. The sequence goes on from CALCTT010000061.1 coordinate 41,308, forward strand.
TATGGGTGTTTCTGAATGGGAAGCATTTGCATCAGGTACAATTGCTGTTGCAACAGCAATTGCTGACAGTGACGCTATCTCAATCATTGGTGGTGGTGACTCTGCTGCTGCAATTCAGAAGCTTGGTTTTGCAGATAAAATGTCACATATTTCAACAGGTGGCGGTGCATCTCTTGAATATCTTGAAGGTAAAGTTCTTCCCGGTATTGCTGCACTCAACGAGAAATAATTAAAAATTTATATGGAGGACTAAATTAAGTCCTCCTAAAATTTGTTATAAGGAGTAAATAATTATGAATAAAAATCTTCGTAAAGCAGTTATCGCAGGTAACTGGAAAATGAACAAAACACCTGCAGAGGCAAAGGCACTTATTGAGGAAATGAAGCCTCTTGTTGCTGATGCTGATTGTGAAGTTGTACTTTGTGTTCCTTTTGTTGACATTCCTGCTGCTCTTGAAGCTGCTGCAGGTTCAAACATCAAAATCGGTGCTGAAAATGTTCACTTTAAGTCATCAGGTGCTTATACAGGTGAAATTTCTGCTGATATGCTTAAAGAACTCGGTGTTGAATATGTAGTTGTTGGTCATAGCGAAAGAAGACAGTATTTTGGTGAAACAGACCAGACTGTAAACCTTCGTTCACTTGCTGCTCTTAATGCAGGACTTAAGCCAATTATCTGTGTTGGTGAAACACTTGAACAGAGAACTCTCGGTTACACAGAAACTCTTCTTAAATTCCAGACAAAGATGGCACTTACAAATGTTAGCAAGGAACAGCTTAAGGATGTAATTATCGCTTATGAACCTGTTTGGGCTATCGGTACAGGTGTTACTGCAACTGCTGACCAGGCTGATGAAGGCAACGGCTATGTTCGTGCTGCTATTGCTGAAGTTTACGGTGGAGATGTTGCTGCATCTGTTACAATTCAGTACGGCGGTTCAATGAATGCTGCTAATGCTGATGAACTCGTTTCAAAGGTTAATGTTGACGGTGGTCTTATCGGTGGTGCATCACTCAAAGCTGCTGATTTTGCTAAGATTGTTGCCGCTGCTTCAAAATAATTAAATAAGGTGAAATTGATGAAAAAACCTGTAGTTTTATGTATTATGGATGGTTTTGGTTATAATCCAAGTGATTACGGCAACGCAATTACAGCTGCTAATACACCAAGACTTGACGAAATTTTTAACAATAACCCAATGACATATATCGGTGCATCAGGTATGGACGTTGGTCTTCCTGACGGACAGATGGGCAACTCTGAGGTTGGACACACAAATATCGGTGCAGGTCGTGTTGTTTATCAGGAACTGACCCGAATCACAAAGTCAATTATGGACGGTGATTTCTTCGAGAATGAAGTTTTCTTAGGTGCTATTGAGAATTGTAAAAAGAACAATTCGGCACTTCATTTGATTGGTCTTCTTTCAGATGGTGGTGTTCATAGCCACAATACTCATTTATATGCTCTTGTTGAACTTGCAAAGAAAAATGGACTTGATAAAGTATTTGTTCATTGTCTTCTTGATGGTCGTGATGTTCCACCAAGTTCTGGTGTCGATTTTATCAAAGAACTCGAAGACAAACTTGCTGAAATCGGTGTAGGTAAAATTGCTACTGTTATGGGTAGATTTTATGCTATGGACCGTGACAATATGTGGGACAGAGTCGGTATGGCATATAATGCAATGGTTAACCGTGAAGGTATTGTAACTGATTCAGCTCTCGAGGCTGTTAAGAAGTCATACGAAACAATCGACGAAGATGGTAAGTATCTTACTGATGAATTTGTTATGCCAACAGTTGTTAATGGAGCAGATGCTATTTCTGCAAATGATTCAGTTATCTTCTTTAATTTCCGTCCTGACAGAGCAAGAGAAATCACAAGAACATTTGTTGACCCTGATTTTACAGGCTTTGAAAGAAAAGAGTTTTTCCCATTATATTATGTTTGTATGACACAGTACGATGCTGAAATGCCTAATGTAAATGTTGCATATAAGCCTGAAGCACTTACAAATACAATGGGTGAGTATCTTTCTAAACTTGGTAAAACTCAGCTTCGTATTGCTGAAACACAGAAGTATGCTCATGTAACATTCTTCTATAACGGTGGCGAAGAAAAGGTTTATCCGGGTGAGGACAGAGTTCTTATTGACTCTCCAAAGATTTCAACATTCGACTTAAAGCCTGAAATGAGTGCTTACGAAGTATGTGATGCTGCTTGCGAACAGATTTTAAGCGGTAAATATGATGTTGTAATTCTTAACTATGCTAACTGCGATATGGTAGGTCATACAGGTATCTTTGATGCTGCTGTTAAGGCTGTTGAAGCAGTTGACGAGTGTGTAGGTAAGCTTGTTGATGCTACAATGAAAATGGACGGCGTTATTCTTATTACTGCTGACCACGGTAACGCAGACAAGATGTATGAGGACGATGGCTCACCATTTACAGCTCATACAACAAATCCTGTTCCACTCGTAGTAGTTGGTAAGGAATGTAAGTTAAAGCAGGAGGGTGGCAAGCTTTGTGACCTTTCTCCAACAATGCTTGACCTTATGGGACTTGATATTCCTGCTGAAATGAACGGCGTATCACTTATCGAAAAATAATTTATTATAAAGATTTTTGGACTTCACTTTCAAAGTGGAGTCCATTTTTTATGTTCATAATTCAATTGCATTTATATAAATTATAATTTATCGAGGAGATTCTGTAGGGGCGATTCACGAATCGCCCGCTTGTAACATCATGACAAACTTTGAAACGGGTCATTCATGAATGACCCCTACAAGGGTACATAATCACTATCAGTCATTCCCACAAACTCCAATTTAAATATCTATTTTTTTAATTGTCAAGAGTGTTATTTAGGAAAAAGTCTGCAATTCTGCAGAAAAAATCTGCAGTTTTGCATTTTTGGTTTACTTTTCATAAGAAAATATTAAAATTAAGAAAAAAGAACAGTAAAAATTACTGTTCCTTTTCATCACTTAAACCGAGAAGATAATCGGTAGTAACATTATAAAATTTTGCAAGAGTAACCACTCTGTCAGCAGTAATTTCAGTAGAGCCTTTTTCAATTCTGCTGTAATGCTGTTGAGAGGTATTTAAAATTTTAGCAATCTCTTTTTGTGGAATGTCGTTGTCTTCACGAAGTTCTCTTATTCTTTTATAATACATATTTATCACCGTATTAATTTTATCGTACATCTAAAATGTGTATTGACATTTACATCTAAAATGTGTAATATAATATCAAACCATTTACTTTACATCTAAAATGTGTAAATCCGTGTTAAATAATGCGATTTATATAAAAAGTTAAGGAGGAATACAATTATGAAAAACAAAGCAACAAAAATTCTCAGCGTTATTCTATCGGTGTTACTAATTATTTCAGTAATGCCAATGACAGTTCTTGCAACAGATTCAGTTGCATCTGTTACAACTGTTTTAGGTGAGGTCACAGAATTTGCAACACTTGTTGAGGCAATAGATTATGCCTGTGCAAATGTTGACTCCACATTAACTCTTTTGACTGATGCAGAAGTTATTGACAAGGAGTTTCACATCATTGACTGTGATTTTACACTCGATTTAAACGGAAAGACATTATCTACAACGACAGCATATGAAATTATTCGTATTCATCGTGGTGGAAAGCTTACTGTAAAAGATAGTGTCGGTACAGGTGTTATTACTTGTGCTGATTCTGATAAAAACTCAAATGCTATACTCCATTGTGGTGAACTTGTTGTTGAGGGTGGCACTTTTATAGGAAAAGATTATGCTGTAGTATCCTGTGACAATATTATAGTAAAAGACGGTACATTTGTCGGTGATAAGCGTGGTCTTGAAATAATCAGAAGTGCTGCAGTGAGTTTTGCTTGTACATGTGAACTTCTTGATGATAGGTATGGAGAATATCTTAACGGTTCAGGACAGCTTTTTGGTGGTACATTTGTTGGTGGAATAACTATAAATAACTATGGTAGATGGGACGATGTTTTTGGACCAATATATATTTCAGACTATCTTCCGGATGGTTATGGCTTTTTTGCTGAAGACGGTAATGAAGTTTTTGTTGATATATATGATTCAGGAATACCACAAACAGTAACTGTTAAAGAAAGCAACAATGAAAGACCAAATGTTGCTAAAGTTGAACTTGCAACTGGAACAACAGAATATTTTATAGATTTTTATGATGCTGTACGATATGCAGAAATTTGGGCAGGCAGAGTAGGTAATCATAATCCTAAAATTGTATTGTTAAAAGATATTGAAAGGACCGGAATGATAAGTTTTAACGGTTGGAATCGCAGTACAATTGATTTAAATGGTAAGACCTTATCAAGTAGCGGTGGAATAACATTAGAAGTTAAAGAATGTACTATTACTGACAGCGTAGGTGGTGGTGCAATTGTAAATACAGCAGAATCTAATGGTACTGCAGTAAAGTGTTCAAAGACTGTATTAGATGGTGTGAATGTTAAAAGTAATTCTCATATCGGTGTATCAGCAGGAAACGACACAACAATAAATAACTGTAAAATTGAGGGTAAAACTTACGGAGTATTATGCAGTCACAAAAGTAGTTTAAATCTGAACGATAGCATTTTAATTGGTGAAGAATACGGAATTTATATTAATGAACTTGTGAAACTCAATGTGGATGATTGTACTATTTCAGGTGGTACAATAGGTCTTTATTACTGTTCAAGTAGTAATGCAGACCGACCTGTAATTTGCGTATCTGATTGTACAATATATGGTGGAATGGAAAGAGCAAAAGGTAATACTCAAGATTTCTCGAAGATTGTTGCAGAAGGATATGAAATCTATGACATGGATGACAATGTTGTAGATGTTGAAACAAGAATACCTGTTAATGAATTTCCTCATATTGTATATAAAGTAGAAGAAGATGTTGTAATTAAAAACAAATTCCCTGTATCAGTTATTCAACCGGACGGTTCAACTGAATACTTCCCAAGTGTTGATGAGGGTGTAAATTCAGCAAATAAAGACATTGACAGCATACTTAAATTACTTACAGATATTCTTTTAAATTCATCACTTACATTCGATGGCATAACAACTATTGACCTTAATGGTAAGACAATTGAGGTGAAAGATGCTCCTACAATTCTTGTTGAAAATGGTGCAACACTTAATATTGAAGACTCAAAAGAAAATGGTACTATCGGTGGCGGTGGTGTTGCTGTAAACGGTGGCACACTTAACTTTAACAATGGTAATATTGAAAGCACTATGGATGGTATATACAACAACGGTGGCGATGTAACTGTAAATGGTGGTACAATTTCCAGTGAATATGGATATGACGATATTTTTGTTGATAATGAAGGTACAACAAAAATTTATGGTGGTACATACGAAGACGGTTTCTCAATCTGGGGTGCAACAATAAATGAAGCACTTGGTGAAGATTATGCGTTTTATACTGCCGACGGTGCAGTTGAAATCGATGATGACCAGATAGAAATTAGCGATAATGTTGTAGTTTATGAAAAGACTATCGTAACTGCTATGTCATCACAAATCAGATTTAACAAAAATGATGATGGTTCTTATGCAGGAACATTTGATGTAAGAACAAGAGCAAAGATTTCTGATGCAGACTTTAACAAATACATTGCAGGTTCAAATGAAAATGCAACTGAAAAAATCTCAAAAGTAGGCTTTGTTTATTCAACTGCAGAAACAGAATTTAACATTGATGTTGCAAAAACAGTTGCACAAGGTGGAACTGCAGATGGTTTTGTTGATAAACCTATCAGCTACATTCAGGATGCAGACGGATATTATATGTTCACTTGCCTTGTAACCGGAATACCAGAAGATGAACTTGACAACGGTCTTACAGCTTATGCATACATATGCATTGAAGATACTTGGTATTTCTTCCCTGTTGAAGTAACAGCAGAATTCGGAGAAATGTATAATACATATTATCCAATCGCAGCTGAAGAATACGGCTGGGAAGTGTAAAAACGAATTCAAGTTTAAGTATTCAAATTATAATTTGTCGGGATGATTCAAATTCAATGCTGTCTGGTAGGGCGGGGTCTTGACCCCGCCGAAAAGCAACATATAAGCCGACAACGGCTTCCCCTCAAGGGGAAGGCAACAGCCCTACAAACTCCAATTTACATAATCACTCACAGAAAGGAAACACTATGAAAAAATATTTAAAACCCGACTTTGATGTAACAGTTTACGAAGTCGAAGATATACTCACGGCATCAGGAACCACTTCTGATGAAGATATGACAATCGGACCCAACGACCCTAACGAGGGTGGCGACTGGTTCGGATAATATTACTAATATAATTGCTCCTCTTTCATTTTGATTGAGGAGCTTTTTTCTTAAATTTACATAATATTTATAATTTTTTTGTTGATTATATTTTTATAATATTGTATAATAAAAGAACAAATGTACGCGAGGTGCGAAATGTTCAAGTTAGTAAGTGATTATAAGCCGACAGGTGACCAGCCACAAGCAATTCAAAGACTTGTTGATGGTATTGAAAAAGGTTATAAAGAACAGACTTTGCTGGGTGTGACAGGCTCCGGTAAGACATTTACTATGGCTAATATTATTGCTAAACTTAACAGACCTACTCTTGTTCTTGCTCATAATAAGACTCTTGCAGGTCAGCTTTGTGCTGAATTTAAAGAGTTTTTCCCTGAAAATGCTGTTGAATATTTCGTTTCTTATTATGACTATTATCAGCCTGAGGCATATATTGCTACAACAGACACTTATATCGAAAAAGACTCTGCTATAAATGATGAAATTGACAAATTACGACATTCTGCAACATCTGCATTATCAGAAAGACGAGATGTAATTATCGTTGCAAGTGTTTCCTGTATTTATTCTCTTGGTGACCCGATTGATTATAAAAGTATGGTCATTTCATTGCGAACAGGAATGGAAAAAAGTCGTGATGAATTTATTCAGAAACTTGTTGAAATTCAATACGAACGAAATGATATTAATTTTATCCGTAACAAATTTAGAGTAAGAGGGGATATTGTTGAAATTTTCCCTGTTTACGCAAACGATACTGCTATAAGAGTTGAATTTTTCGGTGATGAAATCGACAGAATAAGTGAAATCAATCCTTTGACAGGTGCTGTTAAAAATGTAGTTTCTCACGTTGCTATATATCCTGCTTCACACTATGTTGTTTCACCTGAAAAAATGGAATCAGCCCTTGAACAAATCAATAACGAAATGGAACAGCAGGTTGCAGCCTTTGAAAAAGAAGGAAAGCTTATTGAAGCACAGCGTATTCGTCAAAGAACGGAATATGATATGGAAATGCTTCGTGAAACGGGATTCTGTAAAGGAATTGAAAACTATTCAGCTATAATGTCAGGCAGGAAAACCGGTGAACCGCCATTTACACTCCTTGACTATTTTCCTGATGATTATGTTCTTTTTGTTGATGAGTCCCACGTTACTTTACCGCAGGTAAGAGGTATGTATGGTGGTGACCGTTCAAGAAAAGAGAGCCTTATCAATTTCGGCTTTCGTTTACCGTCTGCTTACGATAACAGACCATTAACCTTTGATGAATTTTATGATAAAACACATCAAAAAATATTTGTCAGTGCCACTCCGGGACCTTTTGAAAACGAAAAAAGTGTTCAGGTGGCAGAACAGGTCATTCGTCCGACAGGTCTTCTTGACCCTGAAATTTCCGTTCGTGGTACCGAAGGTCAGATTGATGATTTGATTTCAGAAATCAATATCCGTGTTGAGAAAAAAGAGCGTGTTCTTGTTACTACTCTTACAAAGAAAATGGCAGAAAATTTAACAGATTATCTTTCACAACACGGCATAAAAGTTCGTTATATGCACTATGATATTGACACAATCGAACGAATGGAACTCATTCGTGATTTAAGATTAGGTGAATTTGATGTTCTTGTCGGTATCAATCTTCTTCGTGAAGGTCTTGATATTCCTGAAGTGTCATTAATCGCAATTCTTGATGCTGATAAAGAAGGCTTTCTTCGTTCTGAAACCTCACTTATTCAGATTATCGGTCGTGCTGCACGAAATTCAAACGGTCATGTTATTATGTACGCTGATACTGTTACTAATTCAATGGAAAGGGCAATCAGTGAAACATATCGTCGTCGTGAAATTCAGATTGCTTACAATGAAGAACACGGAATAGTACCGCAGACTATTACAAAGGATGTCCGTGAAATTCTTGAAATATCAAGTCGTGATAAATCGGGCAAGAAAAAGATGAGCAAAGATGAAAAGCAAAAGCTTATTATTCGTCTTACTGAAGAAATGAAGGCTGCAGCAAAAATTCTTGAATTTGAACACGCTGCATATTTAAGAGATAAAATTGAAAAGCTGAAATCGGAGAAATAAATGATACACGATAAAATTATTGTAAAAGGTGCAAAAGAGAATAACTTAAAAAATATTGATATAGAAATTCCAAGAGATAAGCTTGTTGTTTTCACAGGACTTTCAGGTTCAGGTAAATCCTCATTGGCTTTTGATACTATTTATGCAGAAGGCCAGAGAAGATATATCGAGTCACTTTCTTCCTATGCAAGAATGTTTTTAGGTCAGATGGAAAAGCCGAATGTAGAGTCAATTGAAGGACTTTCTCCTGCAATTTCTATTGACCAGAAAACAACATCAAAGAATCCACGTTCAACAGTTGGTACTGTTACAGAAATTTACGATTATCTTCGTTTGTTGTATGCAAGAATCGGTATTCCTCATTGTCCTGTTTGTGGCAGAGAAATCAAGCAACAGACAGTTGACCAGATTGTTGACAGTATTATGAGTCTGCCTGAGGGTACAAAATTTCAGATTCTTTCTCCTGTTGTCCGTGGTAAAAAAGGCGAACACGCAAAAGAACTTGCCAATGCTTTAAAAGCAGGTTTTGTCAGAGCAAGAATTGATGGCGAAGTTACAGAGCTTTATGAGGATATGAAGCTTAAAAAGACCTTTAAGCACACTATTGAAATTATTGTTGACCGTCTTGTTGTAAAAGATGGTATAAGAAGTCGTCTTGCTGATTCAATTGAAACAACAACTCAACATTCAGGTGGCAATGTTATTATTGATGTAATTGGTGATAAGGAATACCTTTATTCACTGAATTACGCTTGTCCTGAACACGGAATCAGCGTTGATGAATTGTCACCAAGAATGTTTTCTTTTAATAATCCTTACGGTGCTTGTCCTACGTGTACAGGTTTAGGTACTTTTATGAAGGTTAATCCTGACCTTGTAATGCCTAATAAAAACCTTTCAATCAGTGAAGGCGGAATTTGTGCAAGTGGATGGGGAAAAGCCGAAAAAGGCTCAATTTCAGCTATGTATTACAATGCCATCGGTAAAGAATATGGCTTTACATTGAAAACACCATTAAAAGACATTTCTGAAGATGGAATTAACGCCATTTTATATGGTACTGACCATAAAATGAAAATGACCCGTTCAACTCTTTACGGGTCAGGAACATATATGTCTGAATTTGAAGGTGTAATTAATAATCTTGAAAGAAGATATAAGGAAACCACAAGTGACTGGGCAAAGTGGGAAATTGAACAGGTGATGACTCCGTGTAAATGTCCTGATTGTAAAGGTACAAGACTTAAGCCTGAAATTTTATCAGTTACTGTTGGTGGTAAAAACATTAGTCAGTTCTGTGATATGTCAATTGTTGCTGCACTTGATTTTATCGAAAAATTAGAATTAACTGAAAAAGAAAAATTTATTTCTGAATCAATTATAAAAGAAATCAACAGCAGATTGAATTTCCTTAAAAGTGTCGGTCTTGAATATCTGACTCTTTCAAGGACTTCAGGCACTCTTTCAGGTGGTGAAAGTCAGCGTATAAGACTTGCAACACAAATCGGTTCTTCACTTATGGGTGTTGTGTATATTCTTGATGAGCCGAGTATAGGACTTCATCAGAGAGATAATGATAAGCTTTTGGGAACTTTAAAAAGACTTCGTGATTTAGGTAACACTCTTATTGTTGTTGAACACGATGAGGATACTATGCGTGAAGCTGATTATATTGTTGATATTGGTCCCGGTGCTGGTGTTCATGGTGGTGAAATTGTCTGTGCAGGTACTGCTGATGAAATCATTAAGTGTAAAGACTCTATTACAGGTAAATATTTATCAGGTGAAAGAAAAATACCAATACCTGAAAACAGACGAGAAGGAAATGGTAATTTCTTATCAATTATCGGTGCTGAGGAGAATAACCTTAAAAACATCAATGTTGATTTTCCTCTTGGTTGTTTTAATTGCGTTACAGGTGTTTCAGGCTCAGGTAAATCATCACTTATAAATGAAATTCTTTACAAAAATCTTGCAAATGAATTGAACAATGCTAAAAAGCCTCTTGGTAAATTCAAGGATATGACAGGACTTGAACATCTTGATAAAGTTATCAATATTGACCAGTCACCAATCGGCAGAACACCTCGTTCTAACCCTGCAACATATACAGGTGTGTTTACCGATATTCGTGAATTATTTGCTTCAACTCAGGAGTCAAAAATCCGTGGATATAATTCAGGCAGATATTCATTCAATGTAAAAGGCGGTCGTTGTGAAGCCTGTGAAGGTGACGGTATTGTAAAAATCGAAATGCACTTCCTTGCTGATGTTTATGTACCTTGTGAGGTCTGTAACGGTGCAAGATATAACCGTGAAACTCTCGAGGTTAAATATAAAGGAAAGAGCATTTATGATGTCCTTGAAATGACTGTTGAAGAAGCACTTGAATTTTTCAGCCATATTCCAAAAATCAACAGAAAGCTTCAGACACTTTATGATGTTGGTCTTGGTTATGTTAAATTAGGTCAATCGGCAACTACTCTTTCAGGTGGCGAAGCACAGAGAGTCAAACTTGCAACCGAGCTTTCAAAACGCTCCACAGGCAAAACAATTTATATCCTTGATGAGCCTACAACAGGTCTTCATACAGCCGATGTACACAAGCTTATTGAAGTGCTTCAAAGACTTGTTGATGCAGGAAATACAATCATTGTTATTGAACATAATCTTGATGTTATTAAAACAGCAGATTATATTGTTGATTTAGGTCCTGAAGGAGGGGACAAGGGTGGCAAAATTGTTATCTGTGGTACTCCTGAAGAAGTTGCTAAATGCAAAAAGTCATATACAGGACATTATTTAAAGAAAATACTTTAATAAAAGGAACAAGCAGGACTAATTTAAATCCTGCTTGTTTTTCTGTTTATTCATCTGTGTTATTTTCTTCAGATATTTCTTCCGTATCTATATGGGGAATAATATCTGTGTTATCAAATTCAATTTTATCATTATTTGAATCAAATATTTCTAATAAATATTCACTTTCTTCCCAAATATTTGCCTTAATATTTTTAAATACAAATAATTTGTTTTTCTTTAAAATAAAAGCAATTAAAAGAAGAATAACAAATACTCCGGAAACAATATAAGCGATATTTAATCCCGGGATAGAATATTCTAATTTAATTGTGTGTTCACCTGAACTTACCTTTACACCTAAAAGAGCGTCGGAAATTTTAACAATATTTTCTTCTGCAACTTCTTGACCGTCAATGTACACGTTCCAGCCCTTATCATAAGGAATTGAGGTAAACAACACTTCATCTTCATCTGCTGTGAAAGTTCCTTCTATATTTGTATCCGTAAAAGCTGAATATTCAAGCTGTCCATCTTTAAGAATGTTATATCCATCAATAAATTTTTCATAATCAATTGTAAATACAACAAAGTCAACATTAGCATAAGTTTTATCTTCGCTGACAGGCATTGTAACTGAAATTTTATCATTTGGTTCATAATGACCTAAATCAAGAATATAACCATCTGAAACGGTCATTGATGTGCTTATTGATGGAGAATAAACAGAAACATCATCAAGATTTCTTGAATATAAATAAATATAAATATGACCACTTGATTCAGCAGTAATTGTAGCAGTTGCTGATGCTTCAGTTTCATTATCAATTTTATTCAAATTGAAATTAGACATAATTTTGTCATCATCTGTAACATCATATAAATTATTACAAATAACATCATAATCAAATATTCTGTTGTATATTCCGTCAATACCTGTTGCGTTAGCAAAAAGCTCTTGTTGTGAATCAACAGGATTAGAATATAGTGTGGAATCCCATGTCATAATACTGTTTGAAACAGGGAATGCAAGATTTAAATTATAGTTATTTTCATAAACCTTGTATGTGTTATTTGTTTCTTTAAGTGAATAAAAATCATCATCACTTATTAAAGAATGTCTGTCATATATATATTTAATTCCAAAAAATGAGTTATATACAGGGGTTTGTGAATTATATGTGTAACTGTTGATTTTATTGCCGTAAAGACCAATACTCTTCTGCATATTTGCAACGCTTTCATAAGCCATTGAAGAGAAAACTGAAACACCATTATAATCATACCAGCTTGGGTCCATTCTTGTTCTCAAATCTGATAACTCACTTCTATAGAACAAGCTGTCATCATTTTCGTCAACAATAGCTTGTATTTCTTTAAAGCTGTCATAATCTTCTGTATAAGCTGTTTTAGTCTGATTTGCAACGTAATGGTCTGTGTTTGCAATAATTGTTTCAGATATAACTGTACAAGAAAGAATTACAGAGAGGGCATAAGCCTGATTTTTTTTGCTTTGAATTAATCCTAAGATAATTGTAAATGCAAATACATAAATCATTGAAACAAGAACTGTTGTATTATCAACATTTTTTGAACCAAGCTTCTGCGTTATAACAATAAATGCTAAAAGACCAATTCCGATTGATAATAATTGTTTTTTATTCACATATTTCAAATTGACAAAAGCCTTGTATGCCATTGTTATAAGAATAAATGAATACATAAATGATTGACGGTATGGTAAATCATTTGGGAAATGAAGTCCGTGCCATAAGTAGTTTATAAAATTAATATTAAAGCTGAAGAACATTATTCCTAAAAAAAGAGTAGAAGCGATTTTTTCTTTAGAACTGATTTTATCAGAAAAAAGATATAAAGGAATAAGAATAATTGTAAGAATACCACAATAAACATTAGGAAGAACATCATCACCACTACTACGGATTGTTGGTTCAAGACTTGCAAGATGATTTGCAAGAAAATCAAAAATGTTAAAATAATTCTTTAATTCAGTAGGATGAGTTCCTGATGTAGCGGATGATGAGCTTAATACATAAGCAACAGGTAAAAGCATAAATATAAGAATTATACCTACTGCCAGAGATGAAAATGCAAATCTTAATCCGCTTTGAAAGAAAAATGATTTATCAAGTAACGAATAATTTTTGCCATTATTACTTAACACCTTTGTTTTATCAATAAACTTATCAAACGAGCAAAAATAGTAATAAAGGAAATATAAACATGAGAAGATGCAAAGCATAAATCCGATATAATAATTTGTGAAAACAGCAAGAGTGAGGAAAACTATATATGTTCCGCATTTTCCCTTATTAATGATTCTTTCAATGCCAAGTACAATCAACGGCAATAAATACATTGAATCTATCCACATTACATTCCAGTAATATGCAATAAAATATGCACTGAAAGCATACATAACACCAAAAGCTATAAGCTGAGGACTGTCTGATTTGTTTGATTTTTTAAGATAGTATGAAACAGACATTGCACTGAGAATTGATTTAATAGCAATCATAGCAGCAACTGCTTCAAAAGTGTTTTTATGACCAAATAATAATACTAAAATCGATAATGGACTTGATAAATAGTTATAGAAATTTCCTATAAACGAGCTGCCTAATCCCGAATTCCAAGAGTACAATAAAGATTCGCCACTTGTAATTCTATCGTATAATTCAGAGAATAACGGACCGTATTGGTGATATAAATCCATTCTGTAAACAGTTTTATCACCGAAAGGAATTATAGAATAGCAAAAATATACAACCATAATTATAAAAAATGCAGATAAACCTGTTAAGAGTATGAATTTGTTATTTTCAATAAATGACTTGATTTTTGATTTCATAATTTACATCCTGTTTAAAAATTTTTTATTATTATATCATAATTTTAATATGTTTACAATAAATATTTGTAATATATAAGGACAAGTGGTCATAGATATTTATCGAGGTGAAAATGTGGATAAGTTATTTCAAAATGATTTTAATTTTATTATTTCTTATTTGCCTTTTCGAATACAATCTCTAATTAAAAAGCTTGATTATGAAATAATTGAACATATTCAGGAAATAAGAATAAGGGCAAATAAACCAATTGTTATCGTTTCAAATAATAATATTGTTTTTATGACTCGTACAGGCAGTTTAAGCTCAATTTATTCATCAAATTGTATTGATATTACTCAAGAGGAAATTACTGAAATTGTCAATAAAATCTGTGATTATTCTATGCATAGCCATTATGAGGATATACTAAACGGATATATCAGTCTGAAAAATGGTGCAAGGGTTGGAATAACAGGAACAGCCGTGTTTGATAAAACAATTTTGAAGGGTATAAGAAATATCAATGGACTGAATTTTCGTATTCCAAGACAAATAGATAATTGCTCATCAGTTATATTTAATCATATATTTAAAGACAACATATCTAATTTACTTATTGCAGGTCCGCCCTCATCGGGAAAAACAACAATTCTTAAAGATTTGTCATATCAATTATCATCAGGGAAAAAGGGGTTGTATTATAAAATATGTGTTGTTGATGAAAGAAAAGAGTTAGCGAACATAAAAAATGATAAAAAAAGTTTAGGAATAAACACAGACATTTTATACGGCTTTCCAAAACCTGTCGGAATTTCAATTGCTGTCAGAACATTATCACCTGATATTATTATTTGCGATGAAATAAGTCCTGAAGATGTTGACGAGATAATAAAATCAATGAATTCAGGTGTTAATTTTATTTTTACAATTCATGCAAAAAACTATGAAGAACTAAAACATAAATATACATATAAAAAACTTATTGAATATGGTTGTATTGATAATGTTTTAATTTTAAACAGCTTTAAAAGTTTTACTGTAATTTCCAATGACAATATAAAAGAGGTTAATTATGAAGGGCATTGTGATTATAACTGTGATTACAGCAACAGTAATAATTTCAACCAATTATGTAAAAAAAATTAAATTACATACAAAAGCAATTTATCAGTTTTATTTAATGATAGAAAATATCGAAATTTTGTTATCTCATAACAACATTGACATTGAGGAAATTTTTAAAATTTTATCATTAAATAATAATTATAATTTGCTTAATTTCATTAACAAGATATGTGAAAACATGAAAAATGACAAAAACATTTTAAATGAGTTAAATATTTTACAAATAAATAATAATAAATTTTTTAATAATGAAGAAAAGGAAACAATTATAAATTTTTTCTCATTATTAGGAAAATCTGATTTGAACGGTCAGATTATTCATTGCAGGACATATAAGGAAATATTTAAGAAGAAACTAAAGGAAAGTGAAGTAAAAGAGGTTACAGAATGTAAAAGCTCAGGTATTTTAATTTTTGGATTAGGTTTTTTAATAGTAATTTTAATAATTTAAGGGAAACAAATGGATATTTCATTTCTTTTTAAAATAGCAGGAATAGGTATAATTGTGGCAATTATGCAACAAATGTTATCAAAAGCAGGTCGTGAAGAATTTGCTACATTAACCGTAATAACAGGAATTGTCGTGATAATCGCTATGCTAATACCACAATTATCTTCGGTTATTGATGAAGTCAGTTCAATTTTCAATCTATGAATATAATCGTTAAAATTGCTGTTCTTACTTTTACATATATAATTTTTTCTTCAATTATAAAAACCTACAGACCTGAATATATATTTTTGTTGAGGATTGTAACTGTATTACTGATTATACTATTTTCTGTAGAATATTTAACAGAAATAATCAATTCATACTTAACAATATTTTCAGCGTTTAATATTGACTCTGCTCATATATCATTACTTATTAAAGTTGTTGGTGTGGCGATTTTATCTGATATAATTTCAGATAATTTGAAGGATATGGGTGAAAATTCATTATCAAATATTGTAATTATAATATCTAAATTTATTATTTTATATATGACAATTCCGATTTTAAACGGAATAATAATTTTTTGTATGAAGTTTATTGATTTATGATGAAAAAAATCCTATATTTATTTATTTCAATTCTTCTTATATTTTCTTATGAATTTCAATCTTTTTCATTAGATTACAGCGAATATTTAATGGAAAATGTTAACGACGAAACAAGGGAATATCTTGAGGAGTTAGGTATAGATGAATTATCCTTTGAAAAATTGTTTGAATTATCACCAACAAGAATATTTGAATTTATTTTTTCATTGGTAACGGAAAAAACAATATCATTAATTGATAAATTTCTTTTGATTTTCATTACCTTACTATTTTCAGCCTTTGCTGATTCTTTTTTAAAAGAAAATAATCAATTGAATAAAATAGTCGATTGTATTTCTGTTTTAATTATTCTATCCTTTGTTATGGAGTCAATAGGAAGAATATTAACAGATGTAGTAGTAAGTATTAAAATAACAAACATTTTCATTAATGCATATCTGCCAATAATGGCTGGAGTTATTGTTGCATCTAAAAATCCTGCATTGGCAGTTACATACAACTCTTTCTCAATTGTTTTATCAAATATCATAGCTATTTTTGCCGATAAGCTATTAATTCCCATAATAAGTGTTATTTTTACATTTAATATTATATCTTCATTTTCATCAGATAGTTTTCATTTAAGACTTAATAAAACATTAAGAAAACTAATTATTGTTATATTATCATTATTTTCAACTTTATTTACAGGGCTTTTAACAACGCAAAGCTTGTTGGCATCTTCTTCCGACAGCTTTGTGCTGAAGGGAATTAAGTTTATATCCGGCACTTTTATTCCTGTTGTTGGAGGAACTGTCAGCGAAGCAATTTCATCTGTTTTAAGCAGTTTTCTGATAATGAAAAGTACATTAGGTGTATTTATAATTATTGTAATACTATTAATAAATTTGCCTGTAATGATTGAATTGCTGGTATGGTATTTTTTTCTTTCCTTATGTTCAATCGTTTCATCATTATTAAAATCCGACTCAACAGCTGATGTTTTTGAGAGTTTATCATCAACAATTTCATTATTAAATATTGTTTTATTCTTTATAACATTTGTTTTGGTTATTTCAACAGGAATAATAATTCTTATGGGTAAATAAATTATGGAACATTTTAAAATTTGGATTATTTCATTATGTATTGCAGGAATAATTTCATCTGTGTTTAAAATATTAGTAAGTAATTCAAATGTTAAAAAATCGGTCAATATATTTTTATCACTTTTTGTCTTTTTATATACTGTTTTACCGATTGAAAATATAATATCAGATTTTAAATTAAATATAGAAAATGATTATGAATTAAGCTCTTACGACGAAATTTATAAAAACGGTTATGAAACAATAATAATTAAATCAATTGAAAGTATTTGCGTCAAAAACGATGTAACTTTACAAAATATAAATATTGATTCATACATTGATGAAAATCACTATTTGGTTGTAAATAGAATTGAAATTGAATTAAGTAATGATGAAAAAAATCATATTATTCAAGATGAATTAAAAGAAAAATTCAATTTTGAGGTGATATTTATTTGAATATTATCGAGAAAATTCAACAATTAATAAAGAAACTTAACTTGGACAAAAAAACAATCAGTATTTTAATTTCAGGTTTTTTAATAATTATTTTAATAATGGTGTCCGAATTAAATTTTGAAACAGAAACAGATAATTTAGAAAGTGAAATATCAGATGAAGAATATTGCGACCATCTGGAGAATAAAATTAAAAGCTTTATAGAAAAAATTGATGGGGCAGGGAAGACGGAAGTAATAATTACACTTGCAGAAACAACTGAATATATTTATGCAACAGACGACAAGGATACAAGAAAAAATAACAACAATACAGATGACTCTACAGTACAGAAAGATTATGTGATTATAGAAAACAACAATAATGATGTGGGATTATTAATAAAAACGATTGAACCTAAAATCAGAGGCGTTGCAATATCCTGCGAAGGTGCTGATGATATTAAAGTTCAGGAACAAATATATTCAACTGTAGAAGCTCTTTTAGATATTAATTCATCAAATATATCAATATCAAAACTATCATTAACGGAGGAAAAATATGAAAAGTAAGATAATAGGTAAAAAACAACTTTTAAGTATATCGCTGATAATTGCGTTAGGTTTATCAGTCTATGTCAATTGGTATTATACTAACAACAATAATGATATATCACAACCAGAAACATCCGAGTATCATAACCTTGGTGAAGCACAGCTTGTAAATTCAAATAACATGACAGAAAACAAAACAGATTATTTTGCACAAGCAAAAATTAACAGAGAAAAGGCACACGACGAGTCAATTCAAAATCTTGAAAATATAATCTTAAATAAAGAAAATGACGATGATACAATTAACCTTGCAAAGAATGAATTAGTTAATTTTTCAAGAATAATTAAACTTGAAACTGACGTTGAAAATATTATTAAAGCACAGTTAAGTGAAGAATGTCTTGTAACGTATAATGACAACAGTATTGAAGTAATAATGCCAAAAGGAACAGTAAATGAAAGTAATGTTATAAAAATAAAGGATATAGTTTTATCAAAAACAGATATGTCCTCAGAAAAAATAGTAATAATAGAATTAAAATAATGTATATACAATAAAAATATACATTTTTCTATTGAAATTTATAATGTGTAGTGGTACAATATTTTTAAATAAAATGTATAATACATTCGTACCGCAGAAAAATGAAAACACTCCCTGTCTTTTTCTGGCGGGGAGTGTAATTTTTTGGAGGATATTATGACCCGAAAAGAAGAAAGAGAACTTGCATTTACTCTTATTTTTGAAAAAATCTTCAATGATGAGTTATCAATCGAAGAAATTGTTACAAATGCAATTGATGCAAGATTAATTGAAGAGAATACTTTTGCTTTTTCATTAGCTCAATTAACTTATGAACATATTGAAGAAATTGATAATATCATCAACTTAAATTCAGTTGGATGGAAAGTTGAGCGTTTACCTAAAGTATCTCTTGCAATTATGCGTCTTGCAATTTGTGAAATTCTTTATGTTCCATCAATTCCAAGCGGAGTTTCAATCAATGAAGCTGTTGAACTTGCAAAGAAATTCGCTTCTCAGGAGGATGCATCTTTTATCAACGGCATCCTTGGAAAATATGTGAGAGAGAATGTGACTGAATGAGTTTTTTTCTTGGAATAGATACGAGTAACTATACAACCTCTGTTTCCTTATATGATGATATAACTAATTCCGTAATAAATAAGAAAAAATTGTTACCTGTAAAAGAAGGGGAAAAGGGTATCCGACAAAGTGATGCTGTTTTTCATCATACAGTTCAATTACCCGAATTGATTAAAGAATTGTTTTCTGAAAAACAATGCGAAATTGATGGAATTGGTGTTTCAATTAAACCATGTAATGAAGATGGTTCATATATGCCTTGCTTTTTAGCAGGAATGTCATTTGCTGTTTCGTTATCTTCAGTATTAAATGTTCCTTTGTATGAGTTTTCACATCAGGACGGTCATATTGTTGCTGCCTTATATTCTTCAGATAGTCTGAATTTATTGAAAAATGATTTTATTGCATTTCATATATCGGGCGGAACTTCTCAAGCACTTCTTGTTAAACCTGATGAAAAATACTTTAAAACAATAAAAGTTTCCGATTCACTTGATTTGAAAGCAGGTCAGGCAGTAGATAGGGTAGGGGTGTCACTGGGTCTTAAATTTCCATGTGGTCCTGAACTTGAAAAACTTGCTTCTCGAAGTAATAATGAACTTGAATATATTAAGGTTTTCAGACGAGACGGAATGTTCAGCCTTTCAGGTGTGGAAAACAAGTGCAAGCAGATGCTTGACAAAGGATTCAAACACGAGGATATTGCTTTATACTGTTTAAGTTATATTTATTCAGCAATTGATGATACAGTTGATGAACTTACAGAAAAATATGGCAATTTGCCTGTGGTTTTTTCAGGCGGAGTAATGTCGAATAAGATTATTCGTCAAAAGATAGAAACTAAATATTCATCACATTTTGCCGAACCACAGTTTTCTGCTGATAACGCTTGTGGTGTAGCAATTTTGGCTTCAATTTGTAATAAAGGGAAATAATTATATGAGTTCACCGGTTATTTTAAGTGTTACACAATTGAATAATTATGTTAAGTCAATCATCGAGCAGGATGATAATCTTTATAATGTTTTTGTAATTGGTGAAATATCAAATTTTGTTGACCATTACAGAAGTGGTCATCTTTATATGAGTATTAAGGACAACCAATCTGTTATCAGTGCAGTAATGTTTTCTTCTAATGCTTCAAAGCTTAAATTTAAACCCGAAAACGGAATGTCTGTTATTATTCGCGGTAGAGTTTCATTATATGAACGTGACGGTAGATATCAGCTTTACATTGATGATATGCAACCTGATGGAGTGGGAACTCTTGCTTTAGCTTTTGAGCAATTAAAAGAAAAGCTTTCTAAATTAGGGTTATTTGATATCGAGCATAAGAAAAGTATTCCTCGTTTTCCCTCAAGAATTGGTGTTATCTCTTCACCGACAGGTGCTGCTGTTCAGGATATATTAAATGTTCTTGAAAGAAGATATCCTGTTGCAGAAATTATTTTTGCAGGAGTACAGGTTCAAGGTGAATCAGCCGCATCAACTATTTGTAATGCTTTAAGGCAGATGAACAAGACGGATGCAGATGTAATTATTATTGCTCGTGGTGGTGGCTCTGTAGAAGACCTATGGCCATTTAATGATGAGAAGCTTGCTTTTGAAATATATAATTCGGATATTCCTGTTATTTCAGGAGTTGGCCATGAAACTGATTTCACAATATGTGATTTTGTTGCAGATTTACGTGCTCCGACACCATCTGCTGCAGCTGAGTTAGCAACTCCCGATATTAAAGAACAAAAATACTATATATCCTCATTGAAATATTCAATTGAAAGTTCCTTTAACGCATATATAAATGATTTATCTTATGATTTAAATAAACTAACTGATTCACCGGTGCTACAAAACCCTGAAAAAATTATAGAAAATTGTGAGTTGTATCTTGATTCACTAAATGAAAAGATTAATCAGAATTTCATAAACATCTTAAATCAACATAGTAATTCTTTTGCTATACTTTGTTCAAAATTGAACGCATTAAGTCCTTTGAATGTTTTATCAAGAGGATTTTCAATTGTTAAGAAAAATGATAATATTTTAACTGATATAAACCAAGTGAATATTGGAGATAAAGTTTCTATTCAATTAAAAAACGGAACTGCAAATGCACAAATAATCGAGGTATAAATATGAACTTAACTTATGAACAAGCAACAAAAAGGCTTGAAGAAATTGTTTCAAAACTTGAAGAAGGGACAATTTCTCTTGAGGACTCTTTAGCATTATATGAAGAAGGAATTAAACTTTCAGAATTTTGCATGAAAAAACTTGAAGGTGCTAAACAAAAAATTATAGATATAAATGAGGTCAAAAATAATGACTGATATTAAAGAATATGTAAATCAACAAGCAGAGATAATTTCAAACAGATTAGATTATTTACTTAGTGAAAATATGTCTTCAACTGTTCTTGAAGCGATGAAATACAGTGTTTCAAATGGTGGTAAGAGAATAAGACCAATACTTGCTGTAGAATTTGCAAAGGCTTGTAATGGCGATGTTTCTGCTGCATTAGACTTTGGTTGTGCCGTTGAAATGATTCACACATACTCACTTATTCATGATGATTTACCGTGTATGGATAACGATGATATGCGAAGAGGTAAGCCTTCTTGTCATATCGCTTTCGGAGAAGATAACGCATTACTTGCAGGTGATGCTTTATTAACCGAAGCATTTCTCGCTTTAACAAATCCAAGAAATATACCTGAAAAAAATATTGTAAGGGCAGTTTCGTATCTTTCTGCTTTTGCTGGAATAAATGGTATGGTAGGCGGACAAGTCCTTGATTTGCAATTTGAAGAAACAAAACCAACTGTTGATGAAATCCTTAAAATGTATTCATTAAAAACTTGCGGACTTATTAAAGCTGCTTGTGTTTTGGGATGTCTTGCAAGTAACGAATATAACGAAGAAAAGATTAAATCAGCCATCAACTATGCTGAAAATCTTGGAATTGCTTTTCAAATTCAGGATGATATTCTTGATATTGAGGGCGATGCTGTTGCCCTTGGTAAACCTGTCGGCAGTGATGAAAAAAATGATAAATCAACTATAGTAAAATATTTTGGTGTTGAAAAATCTAAAGAACTTGTCAGAGAATATACTCACAAAGCAATATCTTCTTTAAGTGTCTTCAATACTGATACTGAAATATTAAAACAACTTAGCTTTATGCTTGTTGATAGAAAAAATTGATTGGAGTCTTTCTTTAATGAGCTATAAATTTTTAGATAATATTAATGCTCCCGGTGATTTAAAGAAACTTAATACTGATGAATTAATTAAACTTTCCGCTGAAATCAGAGAATGTATGATTAAAACCGTTTCAAAAAACGGTGGTCATTTATCATCTAATCTTGGTGTTGTAGAGTTGACTGTTGCACTTCATAAAGTATTTGATTCTCCAAATGATAAGATAGTTTGGGATGTCGGACACCAGATTTATACTCATAAGTTAATCACGGGAAGATATAAATCGTTTTCTACATTAAGGAAAGAAAACGGTATATCAGGCTTTTGTGCACCGAATGAAAGTGAACACGATACATTTTATAGTGGTCATTCGAGTACATCAATTGCTGCTGCTTTAGGTATTGCTGAAGCAAACAAAAATCTTGAAAAAAAAGATTATACTATTGCAGTAATAGGTGATGGTGCTTTAACAGGCGGATTGGCTTATGAAGCATTAAATAACGCAGGTCGTTCAGGCACCAAACTTATTGTTATTCTTAATGATAACGAAATGTCAATTTCTGAAAATGTTGGCTCTATGGCTCGTTACCTTGCAATTGTTCGTTCAAAACCGGGATATAATATCTTAAAAGCCAAAACAGAAGATACACTTAATAAAATACCTATAATCGGTTCTCCGATTGCTAATTGTGTTTCT
This sequence comes from uncultured Clostridia bacterium, assembly GCA_937906895.1. GTDB lineage: Bacteria > Bacillota > Clostridia > Oscillospirales > Acutalibacteraceae > Fimenecus. The sequence continues at coordinate 64,634 of CALCTT010000061.1, forward strand.
TATGTTAAAACAAGAATCAAAAACTTGATGTATAAGAGTACATTTTTTGAAGATTTGGGCTTCAATTATATGGGTCCGATTGACGGACATAATATTGAACATTTATGTGAAGCATTAAATTCTGCTAAAATTTCTGATGAACCTGTATTGTTGCATATCAGCACCGTAAAAGGTAAAGGTTATGACTTTGCAGAAAAATCACCAAGCACATATCACGGTATCTCAAATTTTGATATTGATAGTGGTGAATATAAAGCAAGTTCAACCAATTTTTCAGAAGAATTTGGTAAAGCATTATGCGAACTTGCAGAAAAAGATAATAGAATATGTGCAATTACAGCCGCGATGTCATTAGGTACAGGATTAAAAGAATTTTCAGAAAAGTATAGTGAAAGATTTTATGATGTAGGTATTGCTGAGCAACATGCTGTCACATTTGCATCAGGTCTTTCTAAAGGTGGAATGATACCTGTTTTTCCTGTGTATTCCACATTCCTGCAGAGAGCTTACGACCAGCTTGTTCACGACGGTACATTGCAAAATCAAAAACTGATTATCGGTGTTGACAGAGCAGGTTTTGTCGGTGAAGACGGTGTAACACATCAGGGCTTACTTGATGTTTCATATTTTAACAGCATACCAAATATTACCGTTTTTTCACCATTTACTTATAAACAATTAAAAGCAGACCTTAATAAGGCAGTGAATAATTCAAATAATCTTACTGCAATAAGATATCCTCGAGGATGCGAAGCTGCAATTCCATCAAATTACGATATAACGGATAATGATTTTGATTATTTTGAAAATAACAATAAAGTTTTAGTTATTTCTTATGGTCGAATTTCTGTTAATACAATGAATGCGGTTAATGAATTAAAAACCAAGGGCGTTAATGTTTCATTATTAATAATTAATAAAATTAAACCACTTAACGAAAATATATTGAAAATTGCTCTGAATTATTCTTTAGTTTTATTTTATGAAGAAACGGTCAAATCAGGTAGTATCGGTGAATCCTTTGCTGATTTATTACTCTCAAATAAATTTAACAAGAATTATTATCATATTACTGTTCCTGATGAGTTTGTTCCGCACGCATCTGTCGATTCATTAATGAAAAAATACAAATTAGATACTGAAAGCATTGTTAATAACATTCTGGAGAAATATAATGGCTGAAAAGAAAAGACTTGACACTGTTGTTGTTGAATTAGGTTTTGCTGAAACTCGTTCAAAAGCATCCGCCATAATTATGGCAGGCGAAATATATGTGAACGGTCAAAAGGAAACTAAAGCAGGTTACGCAGTAAAAGAGAAAGATATTGTTGAATTTATTGGTAAAAAAATGCCTTTTGTAAGTCGTGGTGGATATAAGCTCGAAAAAGCTATGAAAGCTTTTAACATCACACTTAATAATTGTATATGTATGGATATTGGTGCTTCAACAGGTGGATTTACTGATTGTATGCTTCAATGTGGTGCTGATAAGGTCTATTCAATTGATGTTGGATACGGTCAACTTGCTTGGAAATTACGTACTGACGAAAGAGTTGTTAATCTTGAGCGTACTAATTTCAGATATTTAACAAAAGAAACTGTAACTGAAGATATTGATTTTGCAAGTATTGATGTGTCATTTATCTCTTTGAAAAAGATTTTGCCTGTATTATTTGATTTTTTAAAAAACGACGGTCAGACAGTTGCTCTTATCAAGCCACAGTTTGAAGCGGGAAAAGATAAAGTTGGTAAAAAAGGCGTTGTAAGAGATGAAAACACACATAAAGAAGTTATTTCAGGAATAGTTGATTTTGCTTATGAAACAGGTTTTTCTGTTCTTAACCTCGATTTTTCACCAATTAGAGGACCTGAAGGCAATATAGAATACCTTGTATTTTTATCAAAACCAGTTGAAAAAACACTTTGTGTAAGTAATGATGATATTAATAATGTCGTCGATAAATCTCATTCAGAATTGAGTGGTGAGTAATTATGAAAATTGGTATTGTGCCAAATTTTACAAGAGAAAAAACTCTTGATGTTTTCAATAATACAATTTCATATCTTGAAAAATATAATATTGACTACTATTTTGACAGATTATCATTTGAACACGCTTCATTAAATATTGATGAAAGCAAAATTATCGATAATGTCTATGAGAATACTGACCTTGTTTTAGTCATTGGCGGAGATGGTTCATTTATTCACGCTGCAAAAGATGCCGCAGTACATAAAAAGTCTGTCCTTTGCATTAATGCAGGAAATTTAGCGTTTTTAGCAGGTCTTGAAGGAAATGAACTTGAACTTCTTAAAAAAATTATTTCGGGCGATTATGCGCGGGATAAGCGTATGATGTTAGAGGTTATTTTAAAAGATAATTCAGGCGAAAAGCTTTTAGGTTACTGTTTAAACGATGTTGTAATTGCTCGATACGGTGAAATTAAGCTTATTGACCTTGATGTATATTGTAATGACAGAAAGATTAATAGTTACCGTGGTGATGGTGTTGTTATTTCAACTCCGACAGGTTCTACGGCTTATGCCTGGTCAGCAGGTGGTCCTGTCATTGACCCCGATTTAAAATGCATTACACTCACTCCGATTTGTACTCACTCTCCATTAAACAGAACTTTTGTATTTAATGAAAACTCAGTTTTAACTGTTAAATCATCTAAATCATCTCAAAAAATCTGTCTTTCAACAGATGGTGACAAATCTCTTGAATTAAATGATAATTCTGAAATTATTATAAGAAAATCAGATTATTACGCTGAATTTATACGAATTAAATCTGATGAATTTTTCGATATTCTTAATCAAAAATTAACATAAGGGTAAAGACAATGAAGAAGAAAAGACATGAACTAATTCTTAATTACATAAAAAACAATAATATATCCCGTCAGGAAGAAATTATTAAAATGCTTCTTGAAAACGGATATAACGTAACACAAGCAACAATATCTCGTGATATTAAAGAATTAAAGATAATTAAAGAGCATTTTGGTAAAAATGACATAAGATATGCAGTCAGTGAAAAAATCGATAATGATGATAACTATAAAATGATTTTTAAGCGTTCTGCTATTTCTGCAGATGCAGCAATGAATATTATTGTCGTTAAGTGTTATTCAGGTACAGCAAATGCTGCTTGCATTGCACTTGATAGTATGAATCTGTCAGGTCTTGTCGGAACAATAGCAGGTGACGATACAATTTTTGTTGCTTGTAAGGATGTTGAAGCAACTACAAATATCATTAATACCATAAACACATTACTTAAAGGATAATTTTTATGATTTCTAATCTTAAAATATCTAATATTGCTATTATTAAAGAAGCCGTTGTTGATTTTGATAACGGCTTAAATGTGTTGACAGGTGAAACAGGTGCTGGTAAGTCAATTATTATTGATGCTATCAATGCAATTCTCGGTGAGAGAACTTCCCGTGAATTAATCCGTACAGGTAGCAATAATGCAGAGGTTACAGCTTATTTTGAAGACATCAATAACAATGTAATTGATGTGCTTAATGAACTTGGACTCAGTTGCGAAGAAGATAATTCTTTATTAATTTCAAGAAAAATTTCTCTTGACGGAAAAAATGTCTGTAAAGTTAATGGCACAACCATCAATGTTTCAATGCTTAAAAGACTTGGTCAATCACTTGTGAATGTTCACGGTCAGCTTGATAACCATAATCTTTTAAATGAAGAATTACATTATACATATATTGACAATTATGCAGAAAATTGTGATATTAAAGAAAAGTATTTATCTGCTTACAATGATTATTGCGAAACAAAAAAACAGTATAACAGTCTTATTATCAATGAAAGTGAAAAAGCAAGAAAAATAGACTTACTTACATATCAGATTAACGAAATTATCGATGCAGATATAAAAATCGGTGAGTTAGATGAACTAAATTCCCGTAAAAAAATGCTTCAGAATGCTGAACAATTATTAACTCTTTTAAATAATGCTATTGAAATTTTTGATGGTAATGATAATTTCAATGGTGTTAATGATATGCTCAATACCGCATCAACATCATTGATAAATGCTTCGTCATATAATGAATGTTTAAGCAAAATTGCTGATTCAGTTACTGATATGTCATATAATATCGGAGATATATCAAGTGAATTAAAGGATTTTGTATATAATTTTGATGTTAATCCTGCCGAACTTGATTTAATAGAAGAAAGACTTGATATTTTATTCAAGCTTACGAAAAAATACGGTTCAACTGAAGAAGAAATTTTAGATTTTCTTAAAAATGCTCAAACAGAGTTAGATAATATTACTTTTTTTGATAAGAAAAAAGATGAGCTTGAAAAAGAAGTTACTGAAAAATTTAATTATCTTAAACAGGTTGGTGCTGAATTATCAGAAAATCGTAGAAAACACAGCGAATTATTTGTTAATGAGATAACTGAAGAATTATCTTTTCTTGATATGTCATCAATTACCTTTAAAGTTGTACAAAATCAAAAAGATTTTGATGAAACAGGTGCTGACGAAATTTATTTCCTTATTTCTGCCAATGCAGGTGAAGAACCAAAACCACTTTCAAAGATTGCATCCGGTGGTGAATTGTCAAGAATAATGCTTGCGATTAAAAATGTTTTGGCAAGTAAAGATAATATTCAGACATTGATTTTTGACGAGGTTGACACAGGTGTAAGCGGTCGTGCTGCACAAAAGATTGGTATAAAACTTAAAGAGGTTTCAAAAAACAGACAAGTTCTTTGTGTAACACATTTAGCACAGATTGCCGCATTTGCAGATAATCATTTCCTTATTTCAAAATCAGAAAGTGACAATAAAACTTATACAAAGGTTGAGTCACTTGATAATGACGGTCGTATCCACGAGTTAGCAAGAATTATCGGTGGAATTGAACAAAGTCAGTTATCTCTTGATACTGCAGCAGAAATGATTGAAAATGCTAAAAAATATTGACAATTTTATTTAATTGTGTATAATAATCTCAATG
>CALCTT010000062.1 GCA_937906895.1 uncultured Clostridia bacterium
GTGGCTGAACCTTGATTTCAATGTCACATTCAAGAACATTCATTTCGTCCTCAAGAACAAGCTCTGCCTTACCTCCGCCAAAGAGTTCAGCAAAGGTTTCACCGAATGCCACATTGATTTTCTGGAACTGTTCACGGAACTGAACACTCATTTTAGTTGTCAAATCATCAATAAGTCGGATAAGTTCAGCCTTTGATTTTTCAACATCACCAATCTGCTCTGACATAAATTCATATCGTTCAGAAACTTCCTTATATTCGTCAATTGCTGAAACATTAACTGAGCCTAAACCTCTGATTTCATTCTTCAATGCTGAAAGACGGGTTCTTGCTTCACTTATATTTTCAATCACAATTTCAAGAGCAATTGCCTCTCGTCTTGTCAACTGATATTCGTCATAAAGCTTTGAGTTATATTCCTCAAACTCATTAAGCATTGATGCTTTTCTTTCTTCAAGACGAGCAAGCTCACCGCTGACTCTTTCTCTTTCAGAAGATTTTTCTTTTTCAAGATTACGAAGGTCAGTATTTTCTTTTTCAAGCTGTGCACGTGCTTCAAGTAAATCATCCACATCTGTTTTTGCATCGCCACATTGTTTGCGAAGTTCGTCAGCAGATGCTCTTAAACTTTCAATATCCTTTGTAAGCCAGATGTTTTTATTATTAAATGCTTCGATTTCCTTATCGAGTTCTTCCAAACGGTCAGAGTGTGAGCCCTTGAGAATGTTAAGTCTGCGAATATTATCGTCAGCAGATTCAATATCCTTTTCATAACCTAAAATCTCGAGTCGGATTTGCTCCGCTTTCTGCGAAAGCTCTTCACGAACTACTGCAAGGCTTTCTCTGTCACCGCTGACTGCTTCCAGACTCTTTTCCTTTTCAGCAATTTCAATTGTCAGCTCTTCAACTCTTGTTTTTGCTGCAATACTGTCACTATTTATTTTTTCAATTCTGTCGTTCAGTATTCTTTCTTCTTCTATGAGTTCACCAACACCGCTTGATGTTGTTTCATACTGCTGAACTGCAAGGTTATATTCACCCTCAAGTCGAATTTTTTCTTCATTTGCAGAGAGAATGTCGCCCTCAATACCGTTAAGGTCAGCAACAGCAGAAGCCAAATCCTCTAAAAGCATTTTCTCCTGAATTGCAAGAGTGTTTTTCTTTTCTTCAAGGTCTTTTACACTTGCAGTAAGCTTTTCAATCTCATTACCACGGCTGAGCATTCCAACGCCCTGTGCCTTACTACCACCGGTCATTGAACCACCGGCATTGATAACCTGTCCGTCAAGAGTAACGATTTTAAATCTGTTTTTATATTTCTTTGCCATTGAAATGGCAGAGTCCATATCCTCACAAACAACAGTTTTACCGAGAAGATTTTCAATAATATCACGATACTTGCTATCTGTTGCAACAAGTTCAGATGCGATATTCACATATCCGTAACAATCGTCAAGGTCATCTTCATTAAGGTTTCTTGATTTAATTGCAGTAAGTGGTAAGAATGTTGCACGACCGCCACGGGTTTCTTTAAGATAAGCAATAGCCTTTTTAGCATCGTTTTCATTTTCAACAACAATGTTCTGGATTGCAACACCAAGAGCAGTTTCAACTGCAACAGAGTATTTATCCTTAACAGTTATAAGCTGTGAAAGCGGTCCGTGAATGCCGTTTAATGCACCACGCTTACTTTCCTTCATAACGCTGCGGACAGACCCCTGATAACCCTCCATATTCTTTTCAAGGTCATCAAGAATACGGATTCGTTCATTTTTACGGTCAATTTCACTTTCAAGAGTGTTTATTTCAGCCTTGATTTTTTCACTCTTTTCAGTTCTTGTCTGTACCTTTATTCTGTAACCATCAACAGCATTTTTATATTCATTAATTTTTTCATTACACTCATCAAGAACTTTTTTTGCATTGTTTTTGTTTTCTTCAAGTGCTAAAACAGTGTCCTTTCGATTTCCCAAAAGGTCATCAATCGCAGAAATTCTTGTTTTTATTTCTTCAATCTGTGAATTTGCCGTTTCACTGATAACTCGATTATCTGCAAGACTTACAGTAAGAAGTGAAATTTCCTTTGCAAGCTCAGCAGCAACTGTTGCAAACTCATTGTTTTCAACCTGCAATTTTTCGATTTCTGCAATCTGCTCCTGCAACTTTTTGTTTGCATCTTCAAGACCTGATTGAGATGTTTTCTTTTGCTCCTCTGTTTCCACAACCTGAGCATCAATGTCCGCATCATCCTGATTTGCTAACAACTTATCCTTCTCAAGTCTTTCGATGGATTCTTTATTATGTAAAATTGAATTTTCGTAAACCTTAGCCTGTGCTTCAAGTTCAGCAGCCTGCTCTTCAAAATGAGATGTTGATGAACGGACCTCTTCAATCTTAACATTGATTTCACGAGTTTTCTCGATTATGTCGTTCATCTTCTGCTCAATTTCTTCAAGCTGATGCTGTGCATCCTTATACTGAACAGAAGCAATATCAATTTTTCTGTCCTGTTCCTTTAGCTTCTCCTGAGTTTTCTCAATATTATGAAGCCAAATTCCGATTTCAAGATTTTTTCTTTCTTCAGCAAGGACCAAAAACTTCTGTGCCTTTTCACTTTGAGTTTTCAACGGTCCGACACGACTTTCAAGTTCAGTTAAAATATCCCGAAGTCGGACAAGATTCTCTTCTGCCTGTGAAAGTCTTTTAAGCGCATCGTGTCTTTTATAACGGAAATGCGAAATACCTGCGGCTTCTTCAAACATCTCACGGCGTTCACCTGATTTTGAAGAAATAAGCTCGGCAATCTTGCCCTGGCTGACCATTGAATAACCGTCACGACCAAGACCTGTATCCATGAAAAGCTCGTTGATGTCACGAAGTCTTACACTTTCACCGTTGATTTTATATTCACTGTCACCACTACGATAAAAACGACGGGTAATGCTTACTTCATCACTATCTTTGCCAAGTGTTCTGTCAGTATTATCAAGGCAAAGTGTAACCTCAGCAAAGCCTGTTGCTTTACGGAATTTTGTACCGCTGAAAATAACGTCTTCCATTTTTGAACCACGAAGACTCTTTGTTGACTGTTCACCAAGAACCCAACGGACAGCATCAGAGATATTACTCTTACCACTACCGTTAGGACCAACAACACCTGTAATTCCCTTATTAAAATGAAGTACTGTTTTTTCAGGACAGGACTTAAAGCCCTGCATTGTTATTGATTTTAAAATCATTTATTTTCTACAACCTTAACTTCAAATTCATCTAAATTTTTATTACCCTTTATTGTACAACAAAATCCTTGATTTTTCAATGCTTTTTCGTTTCTTTTCTGTTGTCCTTTTGCCTTACTTAAGGCTTTTTCGTTGACAAAAATATCATATTGTGTATTTTTGTCCTTATCCTCTAATTCTCGTAGTATTTTTTCAAGATAAATATGTCCTTCACAAAGCTCACGGAATGCAGGATGGTAAGCACCACCTATCATATCACCTTCAACAGTTTCACTACTGTGAAGACCCAATTTTATAACTTTTATATTATTTCTATCAAACAACTGTAAAAGTTCAGCACAAAATGGTGCTGATTCTTCTGCTGTCGGTGCCTTGTATTCACCAATTTCCTGCAAATATCCTAAATGAGTATTTTTAAGGACTACTGTCGGATAAACCCTCACCGTATCAGGCTTTAATTTTATGATTTCATTTGCAGTATATAAATCCTTTTGAAAATCACTTTTATAAAGTCCCGTCATCATCTGAAGACCTAATTCAAAACCATACTCTTTAATAAGTTTTGATGCTTGCCTTACATCATCTGCTGTATGGCCTCTGCGATTAGCAGAAAGCACCTCATCATCCATACTCTGTGCACCTAATTCGATAGCAGTTACACCATAGTTTTTCAATATTTCAAGTATGTCCTTACTGATGCAATCAGGTCTTGTTGACACCCTGATTCCTGCAAATTTATGACTATCCAAAAAACACTTTGCGGCGGTTAAAAGAGAACACATATATTCTCTCTCAATCGCCGTAAAACTACCACCAAAAAATGCTATTTCAGTATTTTTCGGGTCAACATTATATTCAATTGCTGTTTCCACTGCTTTTCTCACATCTTGGGGTGTAGCAGGAACAGTTTGTCCGCTGATAGCCCTCTGATTACAAAAACTGCAATCATTGGGACAACCCTTATGCGGAACAAAAATGCTTATATTTGAATGGCTCATAATCCCATTAACTCCAAGGCAGATTTTGCAGCTTCCTGCTCTGCTTTTTTCTTGCTTTTGCCAACACCTCTACCGATAACATTACTGTTCATATGAATTTCCACGATAAATTCTTTATTATGGTCAGGTCCGCTTTCACCAACAACAATGTACTCGAATTTTTCAGTTGGATTCTGCTGTAAAACTTCCTGTAATGTACTCTTATAATCCTTAAAAACAGGTGTTTCTTCTGATGAAATCTCGATAAACGGTAAAACAAATTTTTTTGCTTCTTCAATACCGCCATCAAGGTAAATAGCAGCAATAAGTGCCTCAAAAGCATCAGATACCACTGACGGACGATGCCTGCCACCTGTATGCTCTTCACCTTTGCCTAAAAGAATCATATCACCTAACTGAATTTTTTCGGCATACTCAAAAAGTGTCTTTTCACAAACAGCATAAGCACGCTTTTTTGTAAGCTCACCTTCCTGTTTGTTTTTATAATGCTCAAAAAGGTATTCAGCTGTAATGAAACCTAAAACAGAGTCACCTAAAAATTCAAGTCGCTCATTATCAAGTCCCGTGCCTTTTTCATTGGCATAAGATGAATGAGTCAATGCTCGTTGAAGTAAATTTTTATCTTTAAATTCATATCCGATTTTCTTTTCAAAATCAGTCATTTCTGTCACCTAAATTATTGTTTTTTGCAAATTCTTTTAACGAGTTCATACCTCTTTGGGCTAACTGCATATATCTTTCTTGTTTATCACGAATCTTATCAGGAAGTGGTGGTAATACACCAAAATTCGCACCCATAGGCTGAAAATTCTTAACAGATTCATCACTTATGTATCGACTCAATGCACCAATCATTGTATCAACAGGTAAAACAACAGTTTCCTGTCCCTTAAGACGACGTGCCAAGTTAATTCCTGCCATAAGTCCGCTTGCGGCAGATTCCATATAGCCTTCCACACCTGTAATTTGTCCACCGAAGAAAATCAAAGGATTATTTCGCATACTGAAATCACCGTTTAGAAGTCGTGGTGAATCGATAAACGTATTTCTGTGCATAACACCATAACGCAAAAATTCAGCATTTTTAAGTGCAGGGAACATACTGAAAACTCGTTTCTGCTCACCGAATTTAAGATTTGTCTGGAAACCAACAAGATTGTACATTGTACCATCTTTATTCTCTTTGCGAAGCTGAAGATTTGCCCAAGGTCTGTGACCTGTTCGAGGGTCTGTAAGACCAACCGGCTTAAGTGGACCGTATCTCATTGTATCCTTGCCACGTGATGCCAAAACCTCAATAGGCATACAGCCCTCATAAACATCTTTTCGTTTATCAAAGGAATGAACTTCTGCACTTTCAGCGTTTATAATCGCCTCATAAAACGCTTCATATTCAGCCTTATTCATAGGGCAATTGATATAGTCAGCCTCACCACCACGGTCATATCGTGACTGTGTAAAAGCACATTCCATATCAATGCTGTCAGCACTTACAATAGGTGCTGCAGCATCATAGAAAGAAAGTCCGTTACCGCACATCTGACGGATTGTTTCTGAAAGTCCTTCGCTTGCCAACGGACCTGCACAAATCACTGTACCATCATAACCCTCAGGAAGGTCAACAACTTCTTTTTCAATAATATTTATATTTTCATCATTTCTGATTTTTTCTGTAATAATCTGCGAGAACAAAAGACGGTCAACCGCAAGTGCTCCGCCTGCCTCGACCTTACATTCATAAGCAGTTTCAACACAAATTGAATTAAGATAAGCCATTTCGTGTTTTAAAAGTCCTGCTGCAGAATTAAGTCTTTCTGCCTTTAATGAGTTTGAGCATACCAGCTCTGCAAAAGTATCAAGTTTATGTGCAGGAGATTTTTTTAAAGGTTTCATTTCAAACAAATCAACCTTTATGCCGTTTCGTGAAAGTGTCTTTGCACATTCAACACCCGCAAGACCTCCACCTATTACTGCTACTTTCATTCTTCTTTTGCCTTTCTCTTACGCTCTGCTTTTTTCTCAAAGCCACAATCTTCATTAAGGCAAGCCACAATTCCGCCTTTTCTCTTGAAAAGGGATTTACCGCATTGTGGGCAGAGGTCATCCGTCGGCTTATCCCAAGTCATAAAGTTACATTCAGGATAGTTTCCGCAACCAAAGAAAGCAAAACCTCTCTTTGACTTTTTCTCAATAACCTTACCGCCACAAACGGGGCAAGTAGCCTTTGTTTCAACAACCAATGGCTTTGTATTCTTACATTCAGGATATCCCGGACAAGCAAGGAATTTACCAAATCGACCTGATTTGATAACCATATTTCTGCCACATTTTTCACATTTTTCGTCAGTTTCGTCTTCCTTAAGCTTAATCTTCTGTCCCTGCATTTCTGCCTTTGCCTTATCAACAGTTGCGATAAATTCATCATAGAATTCGTGAAGCATCTTGATATAATCAGTTTCACCGCTTTCAACCATATCAAGCTGTGATTCCATTCCTGCAGTAAACTTTACATTTACGATTTTTGAAAATTTATCTTTAAGGAGATTTGTTATAGCCTCACCCAACTCAGTTGGCTTCAACTGTTTCTGTTCACGAATAACATATTCACGCTGTGTGATTGTTGAAATAATCGACGCATAAGTCGAAGGACGACCAACACCTGTTTCTTCAAGTGCTTTAATCAGTGATGCTTCTGTATATCTTGCAGGTGGTTGTGTAAAGTGCTGATTTCCTGCAAGCTCTTTCATCTTTATTGCATCGCCCTCATTGATTTTAGGAAGCTTTCCTTCTTCTTCCTCGTCATCATCTGTACCTGTTTCATAAAGACAGGTGTAACCGTCAAAACGGACTGAATAACCACTTGCACTGAATGTTACAAACTTACCGTTTGCTTTATCCTGCTCGTTTGCACCTGTGATTTCAGCCTTAACAGTATCCTGGACACAGTTTGCCATAAGAGAAGCAACAAATCGTTTCCATATAAGTGTATATAATTTATACTGGTCATTTGTAAGACTTGATTTTGCTTGTTCAGGAGTAATTGCCATCATTGTGGGACGAATTGCTTCGTGACCATCTTGAGCATTTGCTTTTGTCTTGAAATATCTTGGTTTTTCAGGAAGATAATCCTTACCGTAGGTGTTTAAAATGTATTCGTTTGCAGCAGCTCTCGATTCTTCTGAAATACGAAGAGAGTCAGTTCTCATATAAGTAATAAGACCTACTGAACCAAAGCCCTTAACCTCAACGCCTTCATAAAGCTCCTGAGCAACCTTCATTGTTTTTCTTGCCTGGAAATTAAGCTTACGAGATGCTTCCTGCTGCATTGTAGATGTTGTGAATGGTGGAGCAGGCTGACGACGACGAACACCTTTTTTAACTGATGTTGCAGTATATTGGGCACCCTCAAGACGAGCTAAATACATATCACTCTGCTCTTTATTTGTAATCTTCACCTTACCTGTTTCATCACCTGTAAACTGCGCTTTGAAAGCCTTTTTTGATGATGGAGCAAGCATTTTTGCATCAAGAGTCCAATACTCTTCAGGATTGAATGCTCTGATTTCATTTTCACGGTCAACAACAAGTCTTACTGCAACAGACTGCACACGACCTGCCGAAAGACCACGACGGATTTTCTGTGAAATAAACGGACTGAGAGTGTAACCCACAAGTCTGTCGAGAATACGACGAGCCTGCTGAGCATTTACTAAATCCAAGTCGATTTTTTCCGGGTGTTCGATACCCTTTACAACACTGTTTTTATTAATTTCGTTGAATTTTACACGATTATTATCATTCATATCAAGGTCAAGAAGTGTTGCAAGATGCCATGAAATTGCCTCTCCCTCACGGTCAGGGTCGGCTGCGAGAATAACTGCTTCTGATTTTTCTGCAAGTTCCTTAAGTTCTTTTACAAGCTTTTCTTTACCTTTGATTACAGCATATTTAGGTGCAAAATCATTTTTAACATCAACGCTTAATTTTGCAGCAGGCAAATCACGGATATGTCCTTTTGAAGATACAACCGTGTAGTCCTTTCCCAAATATTTCTGAATACTTTTCGCCTTTGAAGGCGACTCAACAATTACGAGTTTTGACATATATCATCTTCCTAAATTTAATCTGTGTTAATTGTATAACGTCTGCCACTCTGTTGAGTAACAAGACCGTAAATTTCAAGTTCTGTTATGGCTGAAAGAGTCTTTTCTGTAGTAAGTCCACAAGAACTGATTATTTCATCAATATGCCTTGGTTCTTCACTTAAGAAATCATAGACCCTTTTTGCATTTTCTGTCAAGTAGGCAGGAGCCTCTTTTTTAACTTTTTCTGCTTTGATTTCAGGCTTTGGTTGTTCCTTAACCTTCTCAACATCCGGCAAAGTTTCATTTTCCATAAGATATTTCTGCGTTCTTCTGAGAATTTCGTCGTCAGGAAAACGCTCTTTGTTACCTAATTTTTCAAAATACCTTGTATGGTATGATTCAAGAATATCATTAGGCGAAAAAACAGGAGTTGCACCGTTACGGATAAGGTTATTTGTCCCTAAAAATGATGAGCTTACCAAATCCCCGGGAACTGCAAATACATCTTTACCTTGTTCAAGTGCAAGTCTTGCAGTTATAAGTGAACCACTTCTCTCACCTGCTTCAACAACAACCGTTCCGAGACTTATTCCCGAAATAATTCGGTTTCGCAAAGGGAACGTTACACGACTTGCAGGATAATATGGCGGAAATTCCGTTATCAATGCACCATTGTTCACAATTCTATCTCTTAACGGCTTATTCTCCATAAGATATTTTGTACCAAGTCCACAGCCTAATACACAAATAGTTTCACCGTTCTCGTCAAGAGCACCTTTATGTGCCGAACTGTCAATTCCAAGTGCACCGCCTGAAACAATAGTGAAGCCAATATGAGCCATAGCAGAGGACAATGCCCTTGCAACTGAATTTCCGTAATCCGACGCTTTTCTTGCACCTACAACTGAAATCATAAGCTCATTTGTAAGAGCAGTTTCGTCACCCTCAACATATAACACTAATGGTAAATTCTGTAGCTTTAACAGCTGTGGCGGATAACAATCACTTGATGGTGTGACGATTTTCCAACCGTTTTTTCGAGCTGTGTCATATATTTTCTGTGCTTCCTCAAGAGGAAAACTCTTAAGCTTTTCCACCTGACGCTTTGTAAGCACATCAAGAGAAAATACCTCATTAAAGCTTGATGCATATATCTCATAAGGGTTCCACTCATAATATGAAATTAAGTCAAGACACGACGCACCTGCACCTAAACCGCAGGACATCCATATCCAATACACATCATAGTTCATCTTGTCATTTCCCACATAATTATAGATGCGGCAGCATTGGCATTTAAAGACTCTGCTCTGCCATCCATTTTAATCGTGATTTTATCACTGCATTTTTCGATGATATTATTTGAAACACCGTTACCCTCGTTACCTATTATGCATACAGCACCTTTTGAAAAATCAACGGTTGTCACATTTTTTGCATCTCGGTCAGGGACAGTTGCAAACACATCAATTCCTATTTTTTTGCATTTATCGATTTCATTACCTAAATCCTGACAAATACATACAGGAAGTCTGAATAGAGCACCCATTGAGGCTCTCAAAGCCTTTGGATTATAAATATCACAACCACCAAAAATTACCATTCCGTCAAGTCCCAAAGCCTCCGCAGTACGGGAAATAGCACCAAGATTATCGGGATTCTGAATGGTATCAAGAGCAACGTATTTTTTGCCTTTTTCATACTCAAAACTATTCTGTTTCATTTTAACCGTACACACAACACCTTGAGGGGTCACTGTATCACTTATGGCTTTAATAACATCGTTGCTGACAGTATAAAATGACCTGCAGCCGTTTCGTAATGATGCTATTTCATCACCATATTTTTCAGCACAGTTTTCAGTACAAAAAACGCTTTGAATTTCACATCCACTCAAAAGGGCATCACAACAAAGACGGACACCTTCCACTACGAAAAGTCCGCTATTTTTTCTGTCTTTTGAGGAAGTCAAGAGTGACTTTACTTCTTTAATTTTCGGGTTGTTTTTAGCATTTATTACAATATCAAACATAATTTAAAAAACGGAAAAACCACGCGAGAGAGTTCCTCTTGCGTGGTTAAATGATTATTTAAGAGCTTCTTTAGCTTTTTCTGTGAGTGCTGTGAATGCTGCAGGGTCAGCAATAGCAATCTCTGAAAGCATCTTTCTGTTAAGGTCAATACCAGCTTTTTTAAGACCGTTGATGAATGTTGAATAGTTCATACCGTTCATCTTGCAAGCAGCTGAAATTCTTGTAATCCAGAGCTTTCTGAAATCACGTTTCTTCTGCTTTCTTCCGATATATGCATAGTTACCACTCTTCATAACAGCCTGCTTAGCAGTTCTGAAAAGTTTGCTCTTTGAACCATAGTAGCCCTTAGCGAGCTTTAATACTTTATTTCTTCTTTTGCGAGTCATCATCGCACCTTTAACACGTGCCA
>CALCTT010000063.1 GCA_937906895.1 uncultured Clostridia bacterium
CACCGACCGAACCGGCAGGTGAGACTCATCCGCCCCTACGAAATGTGTTCGATAATCTCCAATTTGTTTTATATTTTGAGTATATCAAATTCTTTATCATATAATAGAATAATTCCCTTTACAAGAGAATTTCATTCACCTATAATGTTATTGTAAATAATGAAAAATCAAGGTATTATTGTCTTGTAGCTACAAGAAATATTTTGAGGTGATAATAATGACAATCTTTTTTGGTGAAAATCTTAAGCGATTACGCAAAGAAAAGGAACTTACTCAAGAAAATCTTGCAGAGTTTTTAGGCGTTTCATTTCAGACAATCAGCAAATGGGAACGTGGTGAAACATATCCTGATATTACAACACTTCCTATTATTTCACGATTTTTTGATGTGTCAATTGATGATTTGTTAGGTGTCAATAAGTCAAGGGAAGAAAAACAAATAAATGAATACCTCAAACTGTATGATGATATGAAGTTGAAAGATTTAACTTTGACTTTTAATGAATTTCAAAAAGCAGTTAAAGAATTTCCCAATGATTTTCGCATTTTAATCCGTTATATGGAGCTTTTGTATGATGTTAAAGGTTTTGGACAAGGTGGATATAAAGATATTTCAAAAGAGATTACATCTATTTATGAAAAGATACAGAATCATTGTACAGATGATAATATAAGAATACGTTCAAAAGTAATTATGATTTCTCATTTGGTGACATTATACCAATGTGTTCCAAACGAAGAAGGTAAATACCGTGTATATAAAGAGTATCTTAATCACGCAGAAGAAATAGTAAGTACTTTGCCTTCAATTAATGATACAAAAGAATTAATGTTGATGAGTTTGGCATTTGATACAGAAAATTATAATTCAACGCATAGAAATGCTCTTGAAGAACTGCTGTTTATATTGCAAGATACATTATTTGGGTATAGCTATAATTATAAACCTGAAAAGAGACTTGAGATTTTAAATCACGTACAAGGATTGATTAATTTAATATTTGATGATGGAAACTATGGTAAAAATTGCGTTAACAGACTTTATAATTACGGACATATAGGCCACTTGTATCATCAGACAGGTGATGATGAAAGAGCTTTAAAATATCTTAAAATAGCAGCTGAATATGCAAAAGAGCTTGATGATAATCCCAATATTTCAGAAAAAGTAATGAGACATTATAATTTTGGACCTGTATATAGAGAAACTAATTTATCTCAGTTTATGAAAATTGTAATGACTGAGCATTATCCTCTATCTGACGAATTCAAATCAAAACCCGAATTTAAAGAGATAATTAAAGTATTAGAATGAAGAAATGTAATTGTTGAAATATTCAATCATTAGTTGAATTGTGTTCAAAAATGTGTTTATTGTAATATACGAAAATTTTTGGTATTGTGATATTGTAACGTTACAAATAAATACTTAAAGGTGATTTTATGACAATTTATTTTGGTGAAAATCTTAAGCGATTACGCAAAGAAAAAGAATTAACACAAGATACTTTAGCAGATTTTTTAGGAGTGACATTTCAAGCAGTAAGCAAATGGGAAAGAGGAGAAACTTATCCTGATATAGCAATGTTGCCTGCAATAGCTTCTTTTTTCAATGTGTCAATTGATGATTTGTTTGGATATGATAAAATGAAAATGGAAGAGGAAATCAATAAATATCTTGAATTTTATGACAACATGTATTTGAAGGATACTCCGTTGACCTTTGAGAAATTTCAACAGGCCGTTAAGGATTTTCCGGGAGATTTCCGTATTCTTGTCCGCTATATGGAACTACTTATGGCAGAAAGAACAACGAAGAATTTACCCGAATACGAAAAGGTCTCAAAAGAACTGATGTCAATATATGAAAATATTCAGAATCATTGTACAGATGACAGTATAAGAATGTGGGCAAAACGACTTATATGTCAGCATCTGCATACAAAATCATATTATACAGATGATGATAGCTATCAGGAGCAAGCAGAAGAAATACTTGCAGAAATGCCTGATATGGTAAACACAAGAGAGTATCTTTCTACAATGTTGATTGCAGATAAACAAAAGCATTATGAAGCTTGCAGTCATGCTATTGAAACTCATTTGCGTTTATTGGAAAATGCTATGGACCATTATTGCTTTTACGATGATAATTTTTCTGTTGAATACAAAATCGAAGCTATAAACAAAATGAATGCCATTCAGGACATATTTTTTACCGATAAAAACTATGGTCAATTATGGATGCACAGAATTTACAATTATGGTCATTTAGGTCATTTGTATTTTGCATTAGGTGACATAGAAAAGTCATTAATGAATCTTAAAATTTCTGCAGAGTATGCAAAGGAATATGACGAACTTCCAAAGATTTCAGAGCGTTCTGCACAATTCTTTGAAGAAAGAACTTACGAGAAAACACCTCGTGGCAAAACCATGTGTGAACGAATGAAAATACTTATGACAGAACGATATCCTCTAACCGATGAGTTTAAAGTAAAACCTGAATTTCAAGCAATAATTAAATCATTAGAATAACGATATAAAAAAGAGGCTAATCAAAGCCTCTTTTTCTATATTTTATTCACTTTTTTGCAGTTTTCAAATGCAACTCTTTAAGTCCGTCAACCTCATCACAAATTTCTTTAAGATTACAGGTCGAGCAATCAAACATCACATTATCAAAAATATGATTTAAAGCAGATGTTGTCTGACTTATTTTCTTTGCAACTGAATTCAGTTTTTCAAAGTCATTGAAATCAGTTATGAAATAAATCTCAGCACTTTTTACATAAGAAAAATTAAGATATTCTTGTAAAAGTGTATTACCGTAATCAGCAAAAGTGATACCTGATTTTACTGCCTTTTTGCTGACTCTTATTTGCTCTCGCATATTAAGTGCAGATGCTCTTGTCATAAACCCGTCAACGGATAAATGGTATCTTAATGCTTCCAATTCTTTGATTTTATTGAATGTGTCCTGCTCATTGTCAAATTCCTTGACTTGAACAAAAACAAATTTTCCAAAAGGGGAGTCAGCCTTGATTTTATTAAGGTCATCACCCAATAAATACACAGAATTTGAAAATTCTATATCACTTGAAACAGCAAGACTGCTGACACAAGGCTTGTTATTACCACCAAGCTCAAAAGCCGTATCAGATAAGAAAATTACAGAATTCTTATCACTTGAATTCAATAAAACATTACTTTTGACCTGCTTTGCATCACACAAACTGTTTTTAATTTCATTGATAAGGTTATTATATAATCTCATTATAACTTCTTATCTCTCTTCATTTTGTCATAGTGTGTCTGCAACCAATCGTAAATAACTCTTACAAGCTTCATATCAAGGTTGAACCAATAAATTGCAAAAGTGATAAGGAATAATGCAAGAATAATACCTATAATAATTAAAAAAATATCCATTTAGTCCACCTTTGCAAGACCTTTCTGACGAGCATATTCTGCTGCACCTAAAGCACCCATAAGCTGTGGGTCAGTTTTAAGCTCAACTACATTGATTTTAAGAACCTTTTCAATAGCCTTTTTAAGACCGTCGTTTTTAGCACAACCGCCTGTAAGTGTAATGCTGTCAACGGCACCTGCTTTTTTAGCCATAACAAAGCAACGCTTTGCAACTGCAAGCTGAATACCTGCTGCGATTTCGTCCATAGGCTTACCTTCACCAACAAGTGAAATTACTTCACTTTCAGCAAAAACAGTGCACTGTGCAGTAATCGGAATAGTGTTTTTAGCGTTAAGTGAAAGCTTTGAAAATTCAGGTAATGACATCTCAAAAGCATTAGCCATTGCTTCATAGAAACGACCTGTACCTGCTGCACACTTATCGTTCATAGCAAAGTTTTTAACTGTACCGTCTGTGTCGATTGAAATGCCTTTAACGTCCTGACCACCAATATCGATAATTGCCTTAACTTCAGGGTTTGTTACGTGAACACCCATAGCATGACAACTGATTTCAGAAATGTTTTCGTCAGCAAAAGGAACTTTGTTTCTACCATAACCTGTACCGATAAGGTAGGTAAGCTCTTTTGCAGAATTAAGTCCGTTAACCTGTGATACTGCATCGTCGAGAGCAATCTCAGCACTCTGAACAGGGTTGATTTTACTTCTGTTTGTAACGTTAGCAACCATGGTGCCGTTTTCATCAAGGATTACACATTTTGTGTAGGTAGAACCTACGTCACATCCACCAAAATATCTCATAATTTATTTCTCCTTTACCAAGCTAAATCATCTTCAAAATCTACAAGAGATGCATCAAGTGGCTCTTCTTGTAAAACTGTCTGCATATATTTGTTTACCTGGTCACGCATTTCTCGTCTTGAAATTGTTCGTGGGTCCATAAGGTCCTGCTTAACCCAGATGAAGTTTACATTTCTCTCTCTTGCCTGGTCATCAAAAATACCTGTAAGACCGTCCATACCTTTACAAGAAATCTGGTCATACATAATAACAGTATCAGCATTATATTCGTCAACAATCTTCCAGAGCTGGTCAACAACGTGTTTGTAACCACCCTTTGTATGTGTTCTCATAATTGAACGCTGATATGTTTTTGCAAGGTCCTGAAGGGCAAGCTCTTTATCCTCTGTGTTGATTGGAAGATATGAAATCATTGTTTCCATATCCATAACAACATTTACGCCCCAACAGTTTTCAAGCCAGTTTGCAAAGCTTGTATAGTAGTTAGCAGGGCAGGACCATACAACTGCACGATGACGCATTTCCTTTGAAACAGGAGTTTTCTTTTCATAAGCCTTCATCATAATCTTATTGACTTTTTCGTCAACCTTGATGAAACGCTCATTTGAACCACCTGAAAGGTTGAAATAGAAAATTCTGTAAAGCCAGAAACAAGCACCTGTCATTTGTGGGTAATCAGTCTTGTTTACATCCCATTTCTGTAATTCGTAATCAAGCTGAGTATTGTAGTCTTTCATTCTCTTAAAGAATGCATCCCAATCAAACTTTTCGCCTGTCTGGTCTTCAATAAACTTGATTAAAGACTTAATTTCGTCAACTGCATATTCCTGAACATCATCACCGTCATAACGAAGTGGGACACCAAAGAAGTGAGTAGGAAGATTAAGTCTTCTGTCAAGGAATGATGAGTTCATAATTGAACCGTCACAAGGCATGTTTGTTCCGACCATACAACAACCGATTTTTGGATAGTCGTCTTCAATTGCAACACCTGCTTCAGCACTTGGAAGAGGACAAACGTCAGCAGGAACACCAAAGCTTTCAGTCACCTCAAGGTAAGGTGGTGTAATCTGCTGGTCAACCATTGAAGATAAGAATATAGGTAATGTCTGTAACGGAATTGGAATAAGGTTAGGGAAGCCTGTAAATATTTCATTTGGAACAATTTCATCCATAAGAACAATTTTCTTTGAAAGCTTGTTGTTCGGATTGATTTTTTCGTCAGCCTTGAGTGAAATATTGATTAAATCAGTTGTATGCTTAACAATCATATTGTAATGAAGGTGAGCCATACGAAGCTGTGGTCCACGAAGTCCTGCAACGTGACGGTCAACAAATGACGGAGCAGAAAGATAAGATGCCATCCAACGGTATCTCCATATACCTTTTACAGTAGAAACAGGAGCTTTAAGTGCCATCTTGATAATATCCTTCCATGTGACAAGCCAACGGTAATAGTCATACATTGTGTCCTTAAAGCCACGCCATTCTCTGTGCTTTAATATGGCTGTATGTTCTTTATAAAGCTTACCGTAATTATCCATTTTTCTTCTCCTCCTTTGCTTTCTGAATTTTCTTGATTTCAAGACTTTCAACAAAAGCCTGAACTCGTGTTCTCAGCTGTCCTGATGCAGATGCTGTGTATTGTCTGTCAACTGCAGCTGTTGGAACACCATAGTCGTCGTTCATAACATAAGAAGCAAGTGCTCTTTCATATCCCCAGTATTCACAGAATTTAAGCTGTTCATAAAGAACACCATCTGCGTGATATTCGTCAACAAGATGTTTGATATAATCTCGTCTTTCCTGAACTTTTTCGTGACTCATATATCTTGGGCATTGGCTTGTTTTCATATAATGAAGAGCAATCTGAGTAAGAACGTCATCTTCATCATTCAAGATGATTTCTTCGCGACCCGGGAGCGAACCAAAGCAGAATCTGTCAGCTACGACTAACGCACCTGAGTCCTCAATAAGCTTTGTAAAGTCAGGGTCATCCATTTCAGAACCCACAACAACGATTTTCGCTCTGTAATTCTTCTTCTGGTCAGGTTCTCTTGTCTTTAATTCTTCAGCAGTTTCACGAAGCTTGTCAATAATTAAATATTTAGGACAACAATATGTAACAAGGCAAAGAACGTGAAATTCATATCCTGTAATTCTTGGATTTTCTTCCTTTCTGTATTCGCCGATTTCAGTAATAAGTCGGCAGATTTCGTTGTGTTCT
Organism: uncultured Clostridia bacterium; assembly: GCA_937906895.1. Lineage (GTDB taxonomy): Bacteria > Bacillota > Clostridia > Oscillospirales > Acutalibacteraceae > Fimenecus. The sequence continues at coordinate 6,461 of CALCTT010000063.1, forward strand.
TCAACTGCTTTTCTTATGGCATCATCACTTGTGTCAACACCATAAACCTCGTGAAGCTTGTCAAGTACCTTAACTCTTAACTGATGAGCAAGGTGTCTTACTGTGTGCTGTTCAATCTTAAAAGGCGAGTCAAGGAATGTTACAAAGAACTTGTCATTCGGGACAAGTTTAAGAAGCTCAAAATGCTCATAAGTACGATTCATTTCGGAACAGGTTTCAGCGCCGATAAGAGCTGACAAGAAGTTGTAACCGCCCTCAATACCTCTTTCAAGTAAAGCTTTTGAATAACCGCAAAGGAAAGAACTCATATAATAAGTTGCAATATCCATAGACCCTGTACGAGGAGCACGAAGTCTTACTGAAAAGCAATTATCAAGATTGAGTAATACCTCAGGAATATGATAGCAGGTATAAGCAATCGCAAGCTTACCGTCATCTGTTGCTTGTTTAACAAGGTCATTATTAGCCTCTTGCAACAAGTTTTCAAAATAGATTAAATGCTTTAAATCTTTCATTTATATAACCCCAATTTCATTAAGTGCTTTTTTGATACCTTTAACTACATTCGATTCACTTGGGAGATTAAAAATGTTCTCACCTTTAATGTCGAACATAGATAAATTTTTATCATCCTCAATATAACTGAAAACAGGAATACCGTTTGTGTCTATATAATCTTTAAGACTTGCGTCAGCCATACGATTAACAATTACTCCGATTTTTTCATACATAACAAGCTCGTCAGCAACAGATTTGATTGTGTTAATAACCTGACAGCCTTTTTTGCTCGGGTCAGTAATAAGAAGTAGGTGAGTGACCTTTTCCATAACACGACGGTTAATCTGTTCAATACCTGCTTCACCGTCAATTACAACATAATCAAATTCATTTGAAAGAATTGAAATAACTTCTTTTAAGTAAGAGTTTATTTTGCAATAACATCCTGCAGTTTCAGGACGACCAACTGCAATAAATGAGTATCCGTCAGTTTCAATGAGTGCATCGAAAATTCTGTATTTTGCTTCACCTAAAAGTTCAACAGCAGTTCTTGTATCACCTTCGTCAACAGAAGCGATAATTTCTTTTCTGATGTCGTCAATAGTCATTTTAACTTCAATGCCCAAAGCAGTTGAAAGACCAACAGCAGGGTCAGCATCAATGGCTAAAATCTTCTTGTCCGGATATTTTTCAACAAGACATCTGACAATAGTTGCAGAAAGTGATGTTTTACCAACACCGCCTTTACCTGCAACGGCAATAATAGTTGCATTTCCTTTCATTTTATCACCCTATTTAATTGCTATTGGCATATTCCACTTAAATGTCATAGCAAGAATTCTTAAAATAAATGTTACTGAAACACCAATAACAATTGCTAATTCTTCACCAATGTGTATTGCACCGCCATAAATATGAAGAATATAGTAAACAGAAGCACCGGCTAATGCAGCGATTGCATAAATTCTCTTGACAAGAACAAACGGAGTGTTGTTTGTGAGAACATCACGAAGCATACCACCACAAATACCTGTAAGCAATCCGCAAGTTATACAAATCAGAGCATCACCCGAATGTCCCTGCTCAAGTGCAACTGTTACACCGATAACAGCAAAAACACCAAGTCCGAGTGCGTCAAAAACATCGTTTATATGTTCAATTCTCAACTCATTTTCAAGATATGTATGGCTGAATTTTCTTGCAAAAAGAAAAACAATGACAGCTACAATAATACAAATGAGAATATATGATTTCATACTGAAAATGGCAGGAGGTGAGAAGCTGAAAATTACATCACGGGTAAGTCCGCCACCGTGTGCAGTTATTATTGCAAGAAGTATAACACCGAAAAGGTCAGTTTTTCTTCTGATTGCAACCATAGCACCTGAAATTGAAAAGGCAATTACACCAAGTATTTCAATAATAGATGAAAATAATTCCATTAATGCACACCTCCACAACATAATCGTTATAATTTTAACACAAAACAAATCAATAGTAAAGTGTTTAATAAATAATAAAACATATAAATTATTACTTGTCGGTGAGAAAAAGAAAATAAAATAGAAATGAAAACCTTGTATGGTTGCTTCAAAGTGTGCAGTAAATTCAATTCGGGCGATTCATGAATCGCACCTACAGGATGTTATGTTCTATATTAATTATCCCTACAACCTCCAATTTACAAATAAAACAACAATGGCGAGGTCACGAAAACCCCGCCAAAGAATCGCAGTCACACTGAAAGTAGCGAAGAATCTCTGTTTGAATTTAACAGACCCTTCACTACGATTCTGGCAACATTATTTCACATAATAAACCCATCACACAACAGCATCATAATAACACCCGATATTCCGCCGACTGATGAAACACCGATTGTCCAACCGTTTATAGGAATATGTATAGAAATATACTGCCCAAGCAAATTTACAGCAAATAATGCACACACACCTTGAAGCACAGTTAAAAACAGAACAGTAAAAAATCTTTTAGATTTAATCATTGATACAAAAATAAACAAAACATATACCGCAAACAAAATTCCTAAAAACACTTTTGCACTTTGCATTTATTTTCCTCCCATATATAACTTGTCAATAAATTTTTATTACTTTTTTGCTTAAAATATTCTTTGTAAGAATATATTTGTATAACTATATTTCGGGAGGAATGTTAAATGTGCGAAACAAAATTTACTTATGAACAATATTGCACTTATTATGAAAGAAACGTCATTTTACAAGAGATTATTTGTTATGACGGAACAAAAAAGGTGGTCTGTACAAATACAAAATGTATGTATAGCGAAGATGGATGTAAAAACAAATTAAGAGTATTGACCGAACAGTAAAAAATATGTATAATATTATCACCAAAAAGTGTATTATTTAAATTTTTATATATTACAGCGGTGATTTTATGCATAAGATTGTTGATTCGGTTTACGACATCATCGCATTCTCAAACGGTATCATTTTTACTCAAAAAACAGTTCTCGAAAACGGTGCTGTAAAGGTTAATTTTTATGGATATGATATAAAAAGAATGCAAAATACTCCTGTTACCAAAAGCGTTTATCTTCTTAACAAATTTGGTGCAGAATATAAAAAAATAGCAGAGCAGTTAGGGGACTATGTTTCCTGTGATGCTGATATTATGCCAAGTAAACATTCAGTCGTTGTTTATGAAAGCGGTGAAACAGGGATTTTCTCTCCTGATGGTGATATGATTTGGTCAAGCGATTTGTATTATCAGGGTAGCGAAATTAATGGTGTCGCTGTTGACGGAACACAGTTCTGGAGTGTTGTTCCTGATAAGAATTGTGTTGTTTGCTACTCAACTGCATATAAAAAATTCAGTATGAGAATCGGGTCTGCCGAATCTTCCTCTTTTCAGCATCCTGTTTCAATTTCCAAATATGATGATGTGCTGTATATTTGTAACAGAGATTCAAGAAAAGTGAGAACTATAAATCTCAAAGATTATTCCGTGAGTGATTACAGGATTTTTGATGAGCCTGTTTATAAGTATCTTCGTTCTTGTGGTAAGGAAATTGTCGTTCTTGAATCAGGTGTTTATGTTTTATGATTTTAATTGCCGTGCCTTGTGTACGGCATTTTCAATATTTAACAGTTGACTCAAAAGTAAATTTAATGTAAAATGATTAACAGATAAAGCAAAGGAGATATTAATATGAGTGAAGAATTTAATCCTGATCTTGTGTCAGTAATTGACGAAAATGGTGTTGAACACGTATTTGAAGAGCTTGACAGAATCGAAACAGATACTGCAAAATATGTAGCACTTCTTCCTGTTTATGATGATGCTGAAGAAATTATAGATGACGACGGTGAACTTATAATTCTCAAGGTTTGCGAAGAAGATGGTGAAACATATCTTGAACCTATTGAGGATGATAATGAGTTCAATGAAATCGGCAAAATTTTCGAGGAAAGATTGTCAGAATTATTCTCTTTTGAAGAGGAATAATTCAAAAATAAAATAATAAACTTATATTACCCTGCGAAGCCCGATAACCATGGCAAATATTAACCCAACACTCTTTAAAAGGGAGCTTGTACTCGATTTATGGGGAGCAGACCTCCCGTCTTTTGACGGACGAAGGGAGCACAGAAGTAAACGGAGAGCACCCACCTGCTAACATGCAGGTTATTATTCGCCATAGACCGACTTTGCGGGGAAACTTATTTTGATTAAGAAAAATTTTGTTATATAATTACTTAACAAATAACAAGGTTCTGACGCCAAGCGTCAGGTTCTTTACGAAGCAAGGTTCTGACGAAGTCAGGTTCTTATTATTCGCCATAGACCGACTTTGCGGGGTATTTTTATCATTATATTTAATCGCGTAGGGACAGACATCCTTGTCTGTCCGCTTTTTTATGTTTAAAACAAGATTTTTTCGTTAAAAATCATTTTAACAGGAGTGATTATAATGAAAAAAATCTTTAAAATTCAATTGTCAATTGCATTATCATTTGTTTTGTGTTTTATTGCAAATATAAGTGCCTTTTCAAATCAATGTGACGGTATAAGAGATAAGATGTTAAGAATGCACGTTATTGCAAATTCTGATAGCAAAGAGGACCAGGAATTAAAACTTAAAGTCCGTGATGCAGTTTTATTAAAAGGCAAAGAAATCTTTGACGGCTCAGTTACAGCAGATGAAGCAGTTGAAAAGATTACACCACATATTGCTTCCTTAAGACAAACTGCAAAAGAAGTAATAAAAAATGAAGGCTTTGATTACGATGTGGATGTCACAGTGCAAAAGGAATACTTTAAAACAAGAACTTATGATAATTCTGTGACGTTACCTGCAGGGTATTACACAGCAGTTAAAGTTGTAATAGGCGAGGGAGAGGGGCAAAATTGGTGGTGTATTATGTTTCCGCCGATGTGTCTTCCTGCTGCAGAAGCAGAATGTGATATTAATGACTTATTAAACTATAATGAAAATGACATTGTTACAAACGGTAGAAAGTATAAATTCAAGTTTAAAATTGTAGAAATTTGTGAAGAATTTTACAAAAAAATAAAATAATACTTTACAAGTGGTATTTTTCTTTGATAAACTATATTTGAAGAAATTTGACCTTTTTATTTAAGGAGATATTTTTATGCCACTTGTTTTAGCACACAGAGGCGCAAATAAAGTTGCACCTCAGAATACAATTCCTGCATTTAAGAAAGCTATTGAATTTAATGCAGATGGTCTTGAAACAGATGTTCATTTATCAAAAGACGGTCATATTGTAATCTGTCATAATTATACAATTGATGAAACATCAAACGGTGTTGGCCGTGTTGATGAAATGACACTTGCTGAACTTAAAAGCTTTGATTTCGGTTCATATTTCAGTGATGATTTCAAAGGAGTTTCATTACCAACACTTCCCGAATTACTTGATTTGACAAAATCAATGAAATTAATCAATATTGAAATAAAGCCACCAAAAAAGGATTGTGACCTTGTGAAAAGGGTAGTTGAAACAATTCACGAGTACGGTATTGGTGAGAACTCAATCGTATCTTGCTTTGACCCTGAATGTATAAGACTTGTAAAGGAAATCGACAGTAATGTTAAAACCGGTCTTTTATATGAAGATGATGCGTTAGGTAATGAAATTATGACGTTTGGAGTTGCAAAATACTGCAAACAGCTTAATGCAAATGCTGCTCATCCACACAGAAAGCTTATTACTCAAAAAGAGGTTATGGAGCTTCATAATTTAGGAATGGCAGTTAATCCTTGGACTGTAAATAAGGAAGAAGAAATCATAAGATTTACAAAATGGGGCTGTGACGCCTTAATATCCGATGTTCCGGACTATTGCAGAAAAGTATTGGAGGAAATGGAATGAAAGCACCAAAATACAGTATAATTCCAAAGCCACAGAAGTATGATGTTCTTGATGGTACATACACGGTTACTTCAGAAACTGAAATATTATGTTATCCTGAATTTTTAAAAGCAGGAAAGTACATTTCAAATTTCCTTAAGACTAAAAAGGATGCACATAATGGCTCAATCAAGTTTCTGAAGGATGAAAAGCTTCCCAAAGAAGGATATAAATTAAGAGTTACAACTGACGGAATTGAAATTTCTTCTTCCGATGAAAACGGTGCTTTTTATGGCGCTGTAACACTTAAATTAATGATTATGCAGTCAAAAACATCAAATGGCGTTGCGAATGTTAATTGCTCATACATATATGATTATCCTAAATATTCTTATCGTGGCGGAATGATGGATGAAGCACGTCATTTCTATGGTGTTGAGGCTGTTAAAAAGACTCTTGATAGTTTTGCTCTTTTAAAAATTAATAAATTTCATTGGCATTTAAGTGATGACCAAGGATACAGAATTGAAAGTGAAGTCTTTCCGTTACTTAATGAAATCAGCAGTAAAAGACAGTATGAGCTTCTCGGCGGTGCTGAAATATTAAGCAAGTGTGGTATTCAAAAAGGCGGAGACGAGTATTTTCACTATTATAAAAAAGATGAAATCCGTGAAATTGTTGAATACGCAAAATCTTTGTGTATTGACATAATTCCTGAAATTGACATGCCGGGTCATACTGTGGCAATGCTTGCTGCATATCCTGAACTCTCTTGCTTAAAAGGAAATTATGAAGTATTCTGTGAGAATGGAATTACTAAAGATATTCTTTGTGCAGGTCAGGAAGAAACTTATGACTTTGTTGAAAAACTTTTAACTGAAGTTGCAGAACTTTTCCCTTATGAGTATTTCCACATGGGTGGCGACGAGGCTGCCAAGGGACACAAACTTTGGGAAAATGATTGTCCTGTTTGTCAGGCGAAAATGAAAGAACTTGGTATTACAAAAGGTAAAGATTTACAGGTTTATTTCAATAATCGTGTTAATGAAATGCTTAAAAAACTTGGTAAGACAAGTATTGAGTGGAATGATGGTATCGGTGACAATACTGATTCAGATGTTGTAGGTCATTATTGGTTGTATCGTACTCCATCGTGGATTAAAAATGAAAACAATAAACGAAAATTTATTGTTTCTACTTGTCCTGCATTATATTTTGATTATACAAATTCAATGGTTCCGTTAAAAAAGGTTTATAATTTTGATGTTGTTAAGTCAGGATTTATAAATGAGAAAAATGTGATGGGTATTGAGTTTGAATCCTGGTCAGAATGGATTGACACTTATGATGCCTGGGAATTTTCAGTTTATCCGAGAATTTATGCTTTTGCTGAAAATGCCTGGACACAGGATAAGTATAAAAATTATAAAGATTTCTATAAACGACTTGCTTTCTTTAAGGTGTATATGAAATCAAAGAATATCAATTATTCAAGAATTGAGAAAAAACTGTGGTTTAAGGTTAAAAACAAAACTGTTTTCCACCTTGGAAATCGTGGTGCTGAATATCAGGAAAATGAGAAAATCAAGATGAAAGAACAGGGAGTATAATTCTTATGGACATAATGAATATTCTGTCGTTTTTTACGGGTATAGGGTTGTTTCTTTATGGCATAGACGCTATGGGGCAAGGTCTTGAATATGCAGCCGGCTCAAAAATGAAGAAGATTTTGGGTGTTCTTACTAAAAACAGATTTTTAGCTGTTCTTATGGGTGCACTCGTTACTGCGGTTATTCAAAGCTCATCAGCAACTACTGTTATGGTTGTCGGTTTTGTTAATGCAGGACTTATGAATCTTGCACAGGCTATCGGCGTTATTATGGGTGCGAATATCGGTACTACCGTTACAAGTGTGCTCATAGCAATGGATTTGGGTATGATTGCACCTGTTGCTCTATTGCTTGGTGTTTTCGCAATGCTTTTTTCAAAAAAAGACATTATTAAACATATCGGACAAACTGTAGCAGGCTTCGGTATGCTCTTTGTCGGTATGGAATTAATGGCTTACGGTATGGCACCGTTAGGTGAGTCAGAAATTTTCACATACTTTATGACAAATTTCAGCAATCCTGTCGTAGGTGTTCTTATAGGTGTTGTTCTTACAGCGGTTATTCAAAGTTCTTCTGCAAGTATCGGTATCTTACAGGCACTTGCATTACAAGGACTTGTGCCAATTGAATTTGCTGTTTATATTCTTTTGGGACAAAATATCGGTACTTGTGTAACTGCACTTCTTTCTGCAGCTGGTTCAAAAACAAATTCAAAAAGAACAGCTGTTATGCACCTGCTCTTTAATGTTATAGGTACAATTATATTCTTGTTGATTACTGCGTTTACACCTTATACAACACTTCTTGAAAGTATAAGTGATAGTGTTTCAGCACAGATTTCAGTTGCTCATATTATATTCAACGTTGTTAATACTGTTATTCTCTTCCCATTTGCAAATTTGATTATAAAAGCAGCTTGTATTCTTGTTCCCGATAAAGAACCTGAGGATTCTAAACTTGAATTCAAATTTTATGATGAACATCTTCTTACAACACCGCCAATTGCAGTTGAACAGATTGGTAAAGAGGTTGTCAGAATGGCACATCTTGCGAAAGATAACTTTGACAGAGCCGCAGTTGCTTTGATTAACAATGACACCTCAAAAGTTGAAAAAATTGAATCTGTTGAAGAGGTAATCAACTTCCTTAATCACGGTATTACAAGACATCTCGTTAAAATTAATGCACTTGATTTGGACTATTCGGATGCAAAGTATATCGGTCGTCTTTTCCACGTTGTAAACGATATTGAACGAATTGGTGACCACGCTGTAAACCTTAGTGAAGCAATGGTTGTCCGCAATAATGAAAAACTTGCTATTTCTGATGATGCTGTTGCTGAACTTGAAACAATGCGTAAGTGTGTTATAGAACTTCTTAATGCTTCTATTTCATCTTTTGAAAAGCAAGAACTTACATTTGACGAAGCAAAGAACATTGAAACACTTGAAACTGTGTCTGATAATCTTAAAGAGAAATATCAGGATGCACATCTTCGTCGTCTTAATGAAGAACATTGCGAAACTCGTGCAGGTATGATGTTTGTTAATACTCTCATTGACTTTGAACGTGTTGGTGACCACGCTAAAAATATTGCTTTCGCAGTTAGCAAAAAACCTGATGAACGAGCAAAGGCTGATGAGGCGATTATTAATTCATATTAATTTGGAGGATTGTTATGTTTAAATCTATTATTTCAATTTTTATGACCGTTGTTACATTTTTCTCGTCACTTTTTTATACCGGACTTAATAATAAGCCTGTTGAAAGAGAATACAGCATTATTTCACAGGGTAAAATAGTTGGAAAACTAAAAGGAAATGCTGATTCTGAAAAAAATTATTTTGATATTGTTTTTCGTGAGAGTGTCGAATTTGATACTGTTGTTTTAAAGGAAAAAGACGATAAGATTACTGGATTTTCTATTTCAGTTAAAGATGAAAACGGTCAGTTTCAAAAGGTTTATGAACAGGAAAGAATAGGAAAGTATCGTTATTGTGTTTTAGGTGAAACAAAAACTGACACTGTAAGAATAACTATTCATTCTGCAATTGATAACAAGTTTAACATTAAGGATGTTGATATTCTTAATGTTACTGAAAACAAAAATGATGATTTCAGAGTAACATCTTATCTTGTTTGCCAATGGTTTTATGGTAATGAAAATATTGATGTCAAGAAAATGAATACTATAACAGATTTTATACTGTTTGGTGTTGCTCGATTTGATGAAAATGGCAATGTTTATCTTCAGGACCTTGATATAAACGGCAAGATGGTAAGTGGTGATAAGATATTTAAAGATATTATTGCTGACATTAAAAGTGCAAATCCTGATGTAAAAATTCATTGTAATATATTAGGACCTGGTGGTGCTGATTATGAACAACTTCATACTCAGGCATTTAAGAAGTATGATGATGAATTGATTGATAATATTCTTAATCTTTTAGAAACCTATGATTTTGATGGCTTATTCTTTGATTATGAGTATCCATATAGTAAAGAAAGCTTAGATGCTTATTCTGAATTTATTGTAAATCTTGATTCATATATGGATGATTATATTCTTGGGGCAGCACTTGCTCATTGGGGTGCAAATATTTCTTATGGTGCAAGACAGGCTCTTGATAGAATTGAAATCATGTCTTATGATAATATGACGGAAACTAACAGACATGCAGAATTTGCAACAGTTGGCGGTGTTGTTGCAATCGAAGATTTTGATAAAAGAGGATATGACCTTTCAAAATGTGATTTAGGTTTGCCATTCTACGGCAGAACACACGGTGGGGAAGAGGCTTGGCCACCGTATGCAAATATAGTACCTGATTTGGAAAACAATCCTTTTAAAAACGTGATTGCAAAATCATACTTGACTGGGGATACAAGTGGGAATATTGTCACAAGCTTTAACGGTGTTCAGATTATTAAAGATAAAACTGCTTTTGCCCATGACTATGGTCTTGGTGGTGTAATGGTATGGCATTATACTTGCGACGTGCCTTATGAAGATGATTTATCATTATTCAAGGCTATTCAGACATCTTTAAATACACGAAACTAAAAAATTATGGAGGTGTTTTTCGCACCTCCATTTTTGTATTATTTATTATTTAATAAATACTCAAATAATTTGTTGCAACCTAAATTAACATCATTATAAGTTGTTTTGAAATCTCTTGTGTACCAAGGGTCTGCAACATCTCTGTCTATATGAGAAAAAGATAATAATTTGTGAATTTTATTATCCTTGTCATATCCGATAATCCGATTAATGTTTCTCATATTTACACTGTCCATTCCGATTATGAAATCGTATTTTTCATAGTCGGATTTTTTTAGCTGAACAGCTTGTCGTTTTGTGTAGGCGATACCCATTTCATCAAGAATCTGTTTTGTTCCCCAATGGGTATCACTGCCGATTTCCTCTGTGCTTGTTGCACTTGAACAAATAAGAAAATCGTTTTCCATTTCATTCTTTTTAACAATATCTTTCATCACAAACTCCGCCATAGTGCTTCGGCAGATATTTCCGTGACAAACAAACATAATTTTAATCATATTATCACCAAAAGAATTTTACCACACACGTTAATCCTTGTCAAAAAGTAAATTATAATTTATCGGGATATAGCAAATTCAATGCTGTCCGGTAGGGCGGGGGCTTGCCCCCGCCGAAAAGTAACATATAAACTGACAACGGCGGGGTCAAGACCCCGCCCTACCGTGAACCAATTTATAAAATATACTTACCAAGAATATTTACCTCTTGTCAGTCATATAAATTTATGACAGAACAGGAGGGTTTGTTTTGAATGATTTAGTTGACAAACGAGCATTGTTATTAGGTGAGTACATAGTTGAAAATAATTCGACAGTAAGGGCAACTGCAAAGGTATTTGGTGTGAGCAAAAGCACGGTTCACATGGATGTTTCAAAAAGATTATCACGAGTAAATCCGAGTCTTTACAAAGAAGTACGAAAAGTCCTTGATATAAACAAAGAAGAACGACATATCCGTGGTGGTCTTGCTACAAAAGAGAAATACCTTAAGAAATAATCACAATTACATATAAATTTCCATAAATCACTTGAAATTTTACTATATTCGTGTATAATATTATCTGTTAAAATATGTATATATAACACTTGAAAGGTGGACAATATAGTGGCAGACGAAAAAAATCTCTTTGTCGAGCTTGAGCACGAAGTGATGGAGCTCTGGGACAGAGAAAAGTTTTATGAAAAGCTCGTTGAAAAAAATAAGGGTAAGAAAATGTTCCGTTTCCTTGACGGTCCTATTACTGCTAATAATCCAATGGGTATTCACCACGCTTGGGGTAGAAGCACAAAAGATACTTTTATCCGTTATAAGTCAATGAGAGGTTATGATTGCCGTCGTCAGAACGGTTTTGACTCTCAGGGACTTTGGGTTGAAGTTGAAGTTGAAAAACAGCTTGGCTTCAAAACAAAAAAGGATATTGAAAATTACGGTATGGACAAGTTTACACGTCAGTGTGTTGACCGTGTTAAGCATTTCTCAGGTATCATCACAGAACAGTCAAAAAGACTTGGTATGTGGATGGATTGGGATAACTCATACTACACAAATACAGACCTTAACATTCAGGGTATCTGGCATTTCTTAAAGGAATGTGATAATCACGGTTGGATTCAGCGTGAATATAAGCCAATGCCTTGGTGTCCTCGTTGCGGTACATCACTTTCTGAACACGAAATGACTGGTTCATACAAGATGATGACTCATAACTCTGTTTTCTTTAAGCTTCCTATTAAAGAGCTTGATTCTAAAATTCTTGTCTGGACAACAACTCCTTGGACTCTTTCTTCAAACGTAGCTTTGGCAGTTAATCCTGAAATTGATTATGTTGAAGTTAAAATCAAGAGTGACGAACAGACATTGATTCTTGCTAAAAATGCTATTAAATACCTTGGTGACGATAAGGTTGAAGTTATCCGTGCACTTAAGGGTGAAGAACTTGTGGGACTTCACTATGAAACTTGCTTTGCTGATTTAGAAGCACAGGCAGGTATTGAACATAAAATCGTTGCTTGGGAAGATGTTGCGGCTGACGAAGGTACAGGCGTTGTTCATATTGCTCCCGGTTGCGGTATCGAGGACTTTGAACTTGGCGAAAGACTTGGTCTTCCAAAGGTTATGCCTATCGACGATATGGGTATCTACCTTGAAGGCTTTGGCTTTATGACAGGTAAGGACAGCCACACAATTGCTGATGAAGTATTCCAGAAACTTGACGAGCAGAACAAACTCTATAAAGTTGAACCACACGAGCACAGCTATCCGATTTGCTGGAGATGTAAGAGTGAAATTGTTTTCCGTCTTGTTCCTGCTTGGTACATTAAGACAAGCGAAATTAAGCCTAAGCTTATTGAATGTGCTAATTCAGTTAAATGGGAACCTGCTTCAAACGGTAAGCGTATGAATGACTGGCTTACAAATATGGGTGACTGGAACATTTCCCGTAAGCGTTATTACGGTATGCCTCTTCCATTCTATCCATGTAGCTGTGGTCATATCACTGTTATCGGTTCAAAGGATGAACTTCGCGAAAAGGCTGTTGACCCGGCACAGGTTGATGCACTTCCTGAACTTCACAGACCTTGGGTTGACGAAGTTAAGATTAAATGTCCTCATTGCGGAAAAGAAGTTTCTCGTGTTTCAGATATCGGTGACGTTTGGCTTGATGCAGGTATTGTTCCGTTCTCAACACTTGATTACTTTACAGACAGAGAATCCTGGGAAAAGAATTTCCCTGCAGAATGGGTTACTGAAATGCACGAACAGGTTAGACTTTGGTTCTATTCAATGCTCTTTATGAGTACTGTTCTTGTAGGTAAAGCACCTTACGAAAGAGTTGTTACTAATGGTATGGTTGTTGCTGAGGACGGCTCAAAGTTCTCAAAGACAGGCTTTATGATTAAGTTTGACGAGGCTGCTGAAAAAATCGGTGCTGATACTGTTCGTTACCTTTACGCAAGTGCTCCAAGTAACAATGACGTTCGTTTCGGTTATAACCTTGGTGACGAAGCAAGAAGAAAGATGCTTGGTTTCTGGAACATCTATACATTCTTTGATACTTATGCACAGCTTGATAAACCAAACTTTGCTGAATACAAAATTGATTTCTCAAAATTAACTCCAATTGATAAGTGGCTTGTTGTAAGAACTAATGAATATCTCAAGAAAGCAACAGCTTCAATGGATGATTATAAGTCTTCCGCTCTTATTAAGGATTTTGAAATTTTTGTTGACGATATCTCTAACTGGTACATCAGAGCAAATCGTCGTCGTTTCTGGAAAACAGAAGACCATGACGACAAGATGGTTGCTTACTGGACACTCTTTAATGCACTCAAAGTTTGTGTTCAGACAATGGCTCCTGTAATTCCGTTTATGACAGATTACATCTGGCAGAATCTCATCAGAAAATGCGATTCAACAGTTGCAGAATCAGTTCATCTCAGTGATTGGCCAGCAGCACTTGAAGGAATTGAAGATGATGGAATTATCGAAACAACTGCTCTTGTTCGTGATGTTATTGCAACTGCAATGAGACTTCGTAACGAACAGCAGATTAAGGTTCGTCAGCCACTCGCAAAACTTTTTGTTTGCTGTGATAATGACAAAGCGGATAAAATCAAGACTTTTGAGAAGAATATTCTTGATGAACTTAACATTAAATCAGTTGAATATATTGATGATATCAATGTCCTTGAAGACCAGTTCTTAACTGTAAACTTTAAGGTTGCAGGTGCAGTTCTTAAGCAGAATGTTAATAAGATGAAGCAGACTCTTGAAACACTTTCAGCTGATGAAATGAAAGCACTCACATCTGCTGTTATTGCAGGCGGTGAGGTTGCAGTTCCGGGTTGGGACGAAAAGTTTGACTCATCAATTTTTGCAGTACAGTCAAAGACTAAAGATGGTGTTGTTTCTGCTGAATTTGCTGAAAACAGCGTTGTTGCACTTGATATCGTTCTTACTGATGAGCTTCTTAAGGAAGGCGTTGTTCGTGATATTATCCGTCAGTGTCAGGTAGCTCGTAAGGATGCAGGTTATCAGGTTGAACAGAGAATCAATGCTTCAATTTCAGTTGATGATGAATTTGTTGTAAATGCACTTACAGAAAAACTTGATTATATTGCAACAGAACTTCTTGCTGACAGCGTTGTTATCAACGGTGAAATCAATGCTGATTATACAAGTGAATTTACAATTAATGATAAAAAGATTACAGTTTCAGTCGTTAAAGGAGAATAAGAAATGTTTCAGGTAACAAAAGATATGAATATCGGCGAAATCCTTGATAATGCAAGAGAAACAGTTCCATTCTTTTTAAGTCTTGGTATGCATTGTCTTGGTTGTCCTTCTGCAAGAGGAGAAACTGTTGAACAGGCTTGTATGGTTCATGGTGTTGACCCTGACGAGTTCGTTGACGGAATTAACCAGTTTCTTAAGGAAAATGCTGAAAAATAATTAAAATAAAAATCCTCCTATAAAGCATAGGGGGATTTTTAAAAAGTATGGTGAATTGTATGAAACTTGACAGCAGATTAATGGCAATTGCAGATTTAGTCCGTAAAGATAAAGTATTTGCAGATATTGGTACTGACCACGCATATCTGCCTGTGTATTTAGTTGAAAAAGGTATTACGAAAAAGGCAATTGCTGCTGATTTAAGAGTAGGACCTCTTGAAAATGCAAAAGAAGCTGTTGTTTCTTACGGATATGCTGACCAAATTGAATTAAGACTATCTGACGGATTAGATAATTTTACTGAAAATGAGGTTCAAGAAATTGCTGTTGCAGGTATGGGAGGACTTTTGATTTCTTCGTTTATCGAAAGAACTCAATGGCTTAAAAATGAAGATATTCACTTGATTTTACAGCCTATGACCCATATTGAAGAACTCCGTAAAACTCTTTTTGACAACGGATTTGTAATTGACAGAGAAGTTGTTGCGAAAGACGGAGATAAGCTTTACATAATATTAAGTGTTTATTTTTATGAGGGACAAACAGCATATACAGACCTTGATTTGATTGTCGGTAAATTACCATACAATAATGATGATTTATCAAAAGAGTATCTTAATAAGATATTTGACAAATATAATAAAAAACTTGTTGCTTTAAAAAAAGCTGGAAAAGAATGTACAGACCTTGAAAAGACAGTAAAGGAGTTGAAACAATGGCAACAGTGAAGGAAATTTATAATTTTATAGATTCATTTGCACCGTTTAATACACAAGCAGAATGGGATAATTCAGGTTTACTTGTTGGTGATGAAAATAAAATTGTTAATAAAACTGTTTTTGCTCTTGATGTAACATCTGATGTTATTGAACAAGCAAAAAATGTGGGTGCAGATTTGATTGTCACTCATCATCCTGTTATTTTCAAGCCTGTTTCAAATGTTCTTAACGACAGTCTTATCTATAGAATTATTGAAAACAATATGAGCATTATTTGTGCTCATACAAATTATGATAAAGCAATTGACGGTGTAAATGATATTTTATGTAAGACAATAAATGTTGTAGATTACGGGAAAATTGATGATACATTCTTAAATATTGCAACACTTGATAATATATACACTACTGAAGAATTTGCAAATCATTTGAAAGTCAAGTTAAATGGTGCAGTAAGATATAATAATCTTAATAATAATATAAGTAAAATTGCAGTTTGCAGTGGTTCGGGAAGTGATTATCTTGAACTCGCAAAAGAACTCCAATGTGATGCACTTTTAACAGGTGATGCTTCTCATCATTCATTTATTGATGCGAATGAAATGGGCATTGTTCTTTTTGCAGCAGGTCATTTTGAAACAGAAATGATAGCAATTAAGCCACTTTTAGAAAAAATAGAAAACGAATTTAAAATTGAGTGTATTTTATCGAAGCAAAACACTCCGATAATCACGATTTAAGAGGTTTTATGGCATTAGACGGAATTACATTAGGACTTGTAAAAAATGAGCTTAAAGAGTATATTATAGGCTCTAAAATTGAAAAGGTGCATCAGCCATCAAAAAATGAGCTGGTGCTGATTCTTCGTACCCGAAACGGCGGTTACAGGCTTTATTTATCCTGTGACGGTCAGAGTCCTCGTGTCCATTTAAGCAGATATAATCTCGAAAATCCAAAAGTTCCGCCAATGCTTTGTATGCTTCTTCGTAAAAGACTTTGTGGTGCAACATTGACTGAAATTACACAAGTTTCAAACGACAGAATTCTCATTTTTGAATTTGACGGTACAACAGAGATAGGGGACAGGACAAAATATTATCTTATCTGCGAGGTTATGGGACAGAGAAGTAATATCATTCTTTGTGACATTGACTATAGAATTATTGATGCTGTAAAGAGAATTGATGAAGAGAAGTCATCTGTTCGTGAAATTCTTCCCGGTTTTAAATACGAATTACCGCCAATGCAGGAAAAATGCAATATCATTACAGATAATTCCGAGAAAATTGTTGATATAATCCTTTCTAAGCCTGAAAAAATGCTTTCAAAAGCTGTACTTGAATGTATTGAAGGGTTTTCACCAATTGTTGGCAGAGAAATTGCGTACAGAACTGTTTTTGGCGATAAGCAGGTTGGTTTACTTTCCAATATTGAAAAAGAAAGATTAGAAAACGAAATCAGTATTATTAAAGACGAAATTATAAACAATAAGTCATTTACAATGCTTGTTTCTAATGAAAAAGTTCCTTTTGATTTCTCATTTACCAATATCCGTCAATATGGAACATCGCTTAACAAGAAAGAATATGATTCCATTTCTGAACTTCTTGATGACTTTTATTTTGAGAAAGATAAAATCAACAGAACAAAAAGAAAAGCAGCAGATTTGTTCAAATTATTAAATAGTGCTATTGAAAGAACTTCACGAAAAATCAATAATAGAAAATCTGAACTACAAAAAAGTGAAAATCGTGAAGAAATCCGCATTTATGCAGAGTTAATCACTGCAAATCAATATAGATTAACGGAAAAATCGTCTTTGTATCAATTAGAAAACTACTATGATAACAATAATATAATCGATATTCCTGCCAATCCTGCATTAAGTCCTTTGCAGAATGCTCAAAAGTATTTTAAAGAGTATAAAAAGGCTGTCAATGCTGAAAAATTGCTTTATAACCTCATTGAAGAAGGGGAGCAGGAGTTAGTTTATCTTGATACTGTCCTTGATAATTTATCACGAGCGGAGTCTGAAAGAGAAATCTCGGAAATCCGTGATGAATTGGAGCAGGGTGGATACTTAAAAATTAAAAAAGGTAATAAAATCAAAAAAGAGAAACCACTTCAACCTTTGGAGTTTAAATCAAGTGATGGTTTTAAAATTCTTGTAGGCAGAAACAATATACAAAATGATATTTTAACACTAAAAACTGCAAAAAACTACGATATGTGGCTTCATGTTCAAAAACATGCCGGTTCACATACAATCATAATTGCAGATAAAAAGGAGATAACCGAAACAGCAATTTATGAAGCTGCTTGTATTGCTGCATATCACAGCAAAGCAAAGGATTCTTCTTCAGTTGCAGTTGATTATACTTTAGTTAAAAATGTGAAAAAACCATCAGGTGTAAAACCTGGAAAGGTGATATATAATACATATAACACCTTATATGTTACGCCTGAAAAAGAATTAATTGAAAAGTTAATAAAAGAGTAAAAAATACCGAGAAGCTTTAAATCGTTTCTCGGTAAATCTTTTATTTATCTAATTGTACTGAATGGTCATAAACAGGATACCATGTTGATGAACCAAAGTTTCTTGCCCTGAAAAGAATTTCGTTTTCATATACTTCCATCTGGAAGCCCATTCCGCCCCAAGGCACTCCATATCTGTTTACAATCATATATGTTGGAAGATTAACATAAGTAACACCATTATGCTTTTCAACGCAGGAAAAACCGAATGCATTCTCAACAAGAGGACCATTGATGCCTGTATGTACATGACCACTTATAAAAACGACATTTTTATATTTTTCCATAATTGCTTTAACTGTATCACTATTCTCATTAAGTCCATTATCAGGCCAAATTGTATCAAGACCGTTGACACCATTACACGGTACATGACATACGACAAACATTGGTAAGTTTCTGTCAGCAGCCTCTTTGAGTGAGTCGTCAAGGAATTGAATTTGCTCTGCACTCATATCAGGTGTGTCCCATGTGTCGTCACCGTCATCACAAAGAACAACGAAACGATAACCGTTTACATCCATTTTGTAATATGCTTTTTCAATTTTGTGACCTGAAGGATTTAATTTGTTATATAAATCAACAAATCGTTGTCTTGCACCTTCCTGAGTTGTATCTTCAACATGACCAACATCGTGGTTTCCTGTTGCAGTAACCCAATGTTCTGCACAATCACTTTCAGCCATAATTTCAAAGAAACTTGTAATTGATTCACCATCACCATAGTTTGTAAGGTCACCTGAAACGATTAAAGCATCAATGATATCTCTTGAGCGTTCAAGGTCATTTAGACCGTTTGCCCAAACCCATTCACCAATAGGCCAATCAACATCAATATGTATATCTGACATAATAGATGCATTCAAAAGACAATTATCATACATTTCTTCAAAAATGACGAGTTCTTGTGTTGTTTCAATTGCGTATTCACAACACTCTTTCTTTGCCTCCATAATATCTTCAAATGTTAATCCCGGAAAGATTGTTAATACAATTGCGTTGACAATTGATATAATGGATTTAATTGTGTTAAGCATAACATTTCTCCTATATGTTTTTTTATATTGTATCATAAATATGAAATATTGCAATAAAAAACTCTCCTCAATTTTTTAAGGAGAGTTTTATGTTATTTACATTTCATCGTTTGTTGCTAACATTTCATTTCGACGGAATAAAAGGGAAATGCACCATATACCTGCAAGAGCAACAAGAGTATAAATTATTCTACTGATTATTGCGTCCTGACCACCGAAAATCCATGCAACAATGTCAAACTGGAAAAGACCGATTCCACCCCAGTTGATTGCGCCGATTACAACAAGAATTAATGAAATTCTGTCAAGCATTGTATTCACTCCTTAATAATAGCATCATTTTATGTGCAACATTATTATGAGTAAATATAAACTTTTTATGCAATTTTTTAAATTAGTTAATTTTTGCTTTTTCTTTCAAAATTTCAATCTTATCTGTTTTTTCCCACATAACATCACAATCAGTTCTGCCAACGTGACCGTAAGCGGCAAGCTGTTTGTAAATAGGGTTACGAAGTTTAAGGTTATCAATAATTGCTGCAGGACGAAGGTCGAATACCTCGTTTACAATGTCACCAAGGTCAGCATCACTGATAACACCTGTACCGAATGTGTCAACCATAACAGAAACAGGCTTTGCAACACCGATTGCATAAGCTAACTGAATTTCGCATTTCTTTGCAAGACCTGCAGCTACAATGTTCTTTGCAACATATCTTGCAGCGTAAGCAGCTGAACGGTCAACCTTTGTCGGGTCTTTACCTGAAAAAGCACCGCCACCGTGACGAGAATATCCGCCGTATGTATCAACGATAATCTTTCGACCTGTAAGACCAGAGTCACCCATAGGACCACCAATTACAAATCTGCCTGTTGGATTTACAAAAATCTTTGTGTTTTCATCAATAAGATTTGCAGGAACGATTGGTTCAATAACATTTTTCTTGATGTCTTCACGAATCTGTGCAAGCTCAACATCAGCACTATGCTGAGATGATACAACGATTGCATCAATTCTTACAGGATTTCTGTCGTCATCATATTCAACAGTAACCTGAGTCTTACCGTCAGCACGAAGATAGGGGAGAGTACCGTCTTTTCTTACCTTTGTAAGCTGAACAGCAAGCTTGTTAGCAAGGGATATAGGCATTGGCATAAGTTCAGGTGTTTCGTCACAAGCAAAACCGAACATCATACCTTGGTCGCCGGCACCGTGAAGATTATAGAAATCATCACTACCGTCTTTAATTTCCATTGAATTGTCAACACCGAGAGCAATATCAGGTGACTGCTTGTCGAGGGCTACAAGAACAGCACAAGTGTTTCCGTCAAAGCCCTTGTCACTGTGGTCATATCCGATTTCAAGGATAGTATTTCTTACGATTTCAGGAATATTAACCTGAGCTTTTGATGTGATTTCACCCATAACAAGAACCTGTCCTGTTGTAACAGTTGTTTCACAAGCAACTCGTGACATTGGGTCCTGTGCAATCATAGCATCAAGGACAGCGTCAGAAATTTTGTCACAGATTTTGTCAGGATGACCTTCTGTAACTGATTCAGATGTAAATAAAAATTTAGCCATATTCTTTTCCTCCAAAACTTAAAAAAGATAAGCACCCATAAGGGTGCCATAGATTAACAACCTTATATCTCGGAAAATCCGCAGGAATTAGCACCTTGCATAAAAGCAGGTTGCCGGGTTTCACAGGGCCAGACCCTCCACCACTCTGCATAAGGGATATATTTAGTTTCAATATATTTTATCACAATATATAATATTGTCAACTATATTGTATATTTTTTTATTACTTTTTCAAAGACTAAATATATTGGAAAAAATGGAACAATATTGAAAAGTGCCTTAATTGAGTTGAGTGTTGTTGAACCCCATACACCTGCCCAATATGTTTCACTTACAAGAGGAAATCCCATTATTTTATAAAAAACAGGTGTAAATATCATATTTGCAATCCAACCAACAATAATTGCAATAACTATTGTGATGGCAGAAGCAAGGATATATGTTTTAAATGTAATTTTATTTTCTTTAAAAACTTTTTTAAATATTTTAACAAATCCCCACATTGAAAGTATCATACTGCTTCCGAGGATTATATTCATTATTTCACCAATACCAACCGTTGATGTTCGAGTAAGGTGAATAATATTTTTAATAATTTCAACTAAAATACCCTGAATAGGTCCGATAATCACACCTGTAAGTATTGCAGGAAAATCGGAAAAATCTACCTTTAAATGGCTTACACCGGGTACAATGTTAATTTCAGGGAAAACCATATAAATTACAGTTGATATTGCAGTCATAAGACCCACAACAGTTAAATTAAAGATTTTTTGATTTCGTTTGTTTGACATAATAATCTCCCTTTCGTTTATCAGTTGTCAAACAGAAAAGCCCTGCTGAAGGTAGCAGGGCCAATGTAACAAAATGTTGCATCTTCTTTCATCCGGACTATACCGTCGGTACGGGAATTGCACCCGTTCAACCATTTGGTTCGTGGACTTTAACCACCGGTGGAGAATTTCACTCCGCCCTGAAGACAACTAATATTCAATATATTTTATGATTTCATTATATCACTGTGATTTTTATTGTCAATACTGTTTTTCTTAAAGCTTAAAAATGAAATTGCAACAATCATCAAAATCGGGAAAAATGAGCCGAAGCCAAGACCTGTTTTAAGGGATTCTGCAGAAGAGACACCTTCAGCAAACTGAATTGACATAAAGCTGATAATCCAAGGACCTGAAGTGCAACCTGTATCACCTGAAAGTGCAAGAACGCTGTACATTGAGCCACCGCCTTTAGGGAACAGCTTTGCAGCAAGGCTTAATGTTGCAGGCCACATAATGCTGACAGTAATTCCGGTAAATGCACAGAATAACAATGAAATAACTGAATTGTCAATAAAACAAGTGCCGAGATAACACAATGCACAAAGTACTGCTGAACAGGTGAGAGCGGTTTTGAGATTAATTTTTTCTCCTACAAAACCAAATATCATTCTTCCTGTACCCATAAGCACTGCAAAAAGGCAAGGACCTAATAAATCGCCTGTCATTTTTGACACCTTAAGACCTGCTTCGGCAAAATATGATGACCACTGTGACATTCCTATTTCAGAGGCACCTGAGCAAATCATTATTACAATCAATAAAATAAACTGTTTTGAAAACAGCATTTTAAAGAATGGTGTTTTTTCTTCTTCCGTAAGGTTTGGTTCAATTGGTACTGAAATGAAATTTATCGTATTGATAAGTGGGATAATTGACCATAAAACAGGTGCAATATACCATAAGTCATTACCGAGAGCCTTAATCATTATTGTTGTGAGGAAAACAACAAACATCTGACCCCAACAATAAAATGAATGTAAAAGGCTCATTTCTGCAGTTTTCTTTTCACCGGGAATTGACTCAACAATAGGACTTATAATTACCTCTGTAATACCACTGCCGATTGCAGAAAGAATAATTGAAATAACGATTCCTATATAGGCATTATCTAAAACATTTGGTAAAATTCCAAGACATAAAAGACCTATTGATGCAATTCCCTGCGACACAATGGCCAATGGCTTGTACCCAATTAAATCAACAAATTTAATTGATACTGTGTCAACAATCAGTTGCGTTGCAAAATTTATTGTTATTAAAAGTGCGAGCTTTTGGAGTGTAATATTGAATTTATCACTGAATATGACAAATAAAAGGGGAGCAATATTATTGATAATTCCTTGTACTAAATATCCTGTATAACAGGCAATTTTTGTTCCTGTAAATGTTCTTCGT
Source organism: uncultured Clostridia bacterium (assembly GCA_937906895.1). Taxonomy (GTDB): domain Bacteria; phylum Bacillota; class Clostridia; order Oscillospirales; family Acutalibacteraceae; genus Fimenecus. Next base: position 29,567 of record CALCTT010000063.1, read on the forward strand.
TTCATTTTTATACCCTTGTGATTATTGTTTCTATATTTCCCTTAATTGTAAATGTGCCATAACTTGCCGGGATAAAAAGACTGTCACCCTTGCGGATGTCAATTCCGTCAATTGTTCCCACACCATCAGTAACTAAAACAGACACAAACGATTTTTCGTCTGCAACTCCGTCAAAAAAGTCCTTGACACTAACTTTTTTAACGCTGAACAAATCACATTCTGTAAGTAACTGTGTTGAATAGTTGTCATATTCAACCAATTTACCCTCTGGTTCTGTTGAACGAGTTGGCGGTACACAGTTTGTAACATCAATAGCCTTTTCAACGTGTAATTCTCTCGGTTTTCCGTCAGCACCAAGACGACCATAGTCATAAACGCGATATGTGGTGTTTGAGTTCTGCTGAATTTCAGCAAGGAGAATACCACTGCCGATAGCGTGAAGAGTACCTGCCTCAATAAAGAATAAATCACCCTTTTTAACCTTAACCTTGTTTACAGTTTCAAGGAATGTGTTGTCTGCAATCTTCTCTTTAAATTCCTCACTTGAAATTTCACGATTAAAACCGTAAATAAGCTCTGCACCTTCGTCGCAATCAAGAATATACCAGCATTCTGTTTTACCGTATTCTTTTTCAACTCTCATAGCGTACTCATTGTCAGGATGAACCTGAACAGATAAATCATTTTTAGCGTCAATAAGCTTTATGAGTATTGGGAAATACTCGAATTTTTTACCGTTTTCACCTAAAAAGTTAGGGTTAGTTTTTATTACCTCAGTTAAGGTTTTACCTGCAAATTCACCATTTGCAATAGTGTTTTCTCCGTCTTTATGGCATGAAAGCATCCAACCTTCTGCTAACTTTTCAAGATTAGACTCAAAACCATATTCATCACGAAGTTTTGTTCCGCCCCAAAGATAATCTTTAAATACAGGATTTAATTTTAAAATATACATAAAAACACTCCCAATTATTTTTCAAAGTATTTTAACATATATATTTTTTCTTTTCAATAATTGATTGTTAAAATGTTGCTTGGTCGTTATTTAAATTATAATTTGTCGGGGAGAATAAATTGGTATGTCATTCTGAGCGAAGCGAAGAATCTCTAACAAAGTAGCCTATCAACCAACAGAGATTCTTCGTCGTTACACTCCTCAGAATGACACAAATCATCCCAACAAACTCCAATTTATCATTGTAAAAATATTTATTTATGATATAATCATTTTATATAATTTATGGAGATTGAATATGAAGCAAAATATTATTTTTTATTTCTCTGACCAACAAAGATATGACACTGTCAATAGTGAGATAATGCCCAATCTTATGCAATTAGCAGACGAGGGAACATTTTTTGAAAACTGCTATACCTGTCAGCCTGTTTGTGGTCCTGCAAGAGCTTGTCTGCAGACAGGAGTATATCCAACGGAATGTGGTTGTCATATTAACGGTATTCCATTAAAAGACGAAACCAAATCCCTTGCTGATTATTTTAATGAAAACGAATATGAAACTGCTTATATCGGTAAGCTTCATTTAGCATCGGGCAAAAACGGTGGGAAGAATATTAAATGTGAAAAAACAGCAATTCCGCAAGAACGCTTATGGGGATATAAGTATTTCCGTGGTGCTGATGTGCTTGAATTTACTTCACACGGATATGACGGTTATATCTTTGATGAAAAGGGAAATAAAATTGAATTTCAAGGATATCGTGCTGACAGAATAAATGATTTCGCAATTGAATATATAGAGAATTATAATTCAGACAAACCGTTCTTTATGTTTGTTTCCCAGCTTGAGCCTCATCATCAGAATGACCATAACAGATTTGAAGGGCCAAAGGATAAGATAGAAAAATATAAGAATTATCAAATACCGGATGATTTAACCAATTTTAAAGGCAATTATAAAGAGCAATATCCTGATTATTTAGCAGCAATTGAAAGTCTTGATGATAATTTGGGAAGACTTATAAAAGCACTTAAAGAAAAAGGAATATATGATAATACAACTATTATTTATACCTCTGACCACGGTTGTCATTTCAAGACAAGAAATATGGAATATAAGAGAAGCTGTCACGATTCATCAATTCATATTCCACTTGTAATAAAAGGTAAAAATATTGAAAAGGGTGTAAGAGATAACAGAATTATAAGCCTTGTTGATTTGCCACCTACGATTTTGTCCTTTGCAGACATTGATGTCCCCAAATACTATCAAGGTACTGCAATTCAAAATAACAGCGTAAGTGAATGTGCATTTATACAAATTAGCGAAAGTCAATGTGGCAGAGCGATAAGAACAAAGGATTTTACTTATTCCGTTTCGTCACCGTTACCATTATCATCATCTTCTAAATTATATTTTGAAGATTATTTATATGACAATCGAACAGATAAAGCACAAAAGAATAATCTTATTAAAAGTAAAGAATATGTTCAAGTAAGAAAAGATTTAAAGAAGATTTTGAAAAAAGAAATTAATAAAATAGAAGGAAAAGAGCCAATAATATTACCTGTATTGATAGCAAAAAGTAAATAAATGCACATTTTATTGTCAAATTATTCAAATTTCAGCTGATTTGCTTGCTATATTTGATTAAAATGCAGTTTTTTCAATATTCACTTGCAAAATTCGTGCATATATTATAAAATATAAAATCGAATTATAACGTTGGAGGTAAATCCATGCTTTTAAAAGATATGACTAAAGAACAGCTTTCGGCTCTTAAAAATGAGTTGACAGTAAAATATGATGAGGTTAAACAACAAGGTCTTTCACTTGATATGTCCCGTGGTAAGCCGGGCAAAGACCAGCTTGACCTTACTACTGATATGCTTAATGTTATGGTTAAAGATGATGACTGTATAACTGAAAACGGTTTTGACTGCCGTAACTACGGTGTTCTTGACGGTATTCCGGAATGTAAAAAGCTTTTTGCAGACTTGCTTCAGGTAGATGCAAAAAACGTTATTGTCGGCGGTTCATCAAGTCTTAACCTTATGTATGACTACCTTAATCAGTGTATGTTCATGGGTGTTGCAGGTTGTGAGCCATGGAGTAAGCAGGGTAAAGTGAAGTTTATCTGTAATGTTCCCGGTTATGACAGACACTTTGCAATTACTGAATATTTTGGAATTGAAATGATTTCTGTTGAAATGACAAATGATGGTCCAGATGTTGATAAAATCAGAGAACTTGTTAAAGACCCAATGGTTAAGGGTATGTTTTGCGTTCCGAAATATTCAAATCCTAACGGTGTAACATATAGTGATGATGTTGTAAAAGCACTTGCTTCACTTAAACCTGCTGCAAAGGATTTCAGAGTTATCTGGGACAATGCTTATATTATTCACGAGCTTACTGATACACCTGATGTTCTTATGAATATTTTTGATGCTTGTAAGGATTTTGGTACAGAAGATTATTTTGTTGAGTTTACATCAACATCAAAAATTTCATTCCCGGGTGCAGGTGTTTCTGCTATTGCAGCATCTGACAACAATATTGCTGAAATTAAGAAAAGACTTAATTTCCAGACAATCAGTTATGATAAACTCAATCAGCTTCGCCACGTTAAGTATTTCAAGAACCTTGACGGAATTAAAGCACACATGGATAAGCATGCAGAAATTATTGCACCAAAATTCAACCTTGTTCTCGAAATGCTCGAAAAGGAAATTGCTCCTTTGGGTATCGGTGAATGGGTAAAAGCAAAAGGCGGTTATTTCATCAGCTATAACACAATCGGTTGTAGTGCAAAGAGAATTGGTGAACTTTGCAAGGAAACAGGTCTTGTGCTTACTACTGTTGGTGCAACATATCCTTACGGTATTGACCCTGAAGATAAGAATATCCGAATTGCTCCGACATTCCCATCTGTTGAGGACTTGGGAAAAGCTATGGAAGTTTTCTGCCTTTGTGCAAAGCTTGCTGCAGTTGAAGCATTAGTATAAAGGAGATTTTTTATGTCGGACATTACGGTAAAAAATAATATATTTGTTTCTGCCGTAATTGTTTCGGCAGGCAATTCCTCACGAATGGGTGGAGTAAACAAGCAATTTCTTGTAATTAATAATATTCCTGTTATTGCTCATACAATCAAGGCTTTTGACACATTAGACTTGATTGATGAAATTGTTGTTGTCACCCGTGAATGTGATATTGATAACATTAAAAATCTTGTTTCACAATATGGCTTTAAAAAGGTTTCAAATGTTGTTAAAGGCGGAGAAACAAGACAGTTGAGTGTTTATAACGGTGTGATTAATACATCAGAAAAGGCCGATTTTGTTGCAATCCACGACGGTGCTCGACCGCTTGTTACGGAAAAGGTAATTTCCGACACTCTGTTTAAAGCTTTTGAGTTTGGTGCTGCCGCAACAGGTGTCAAGGTTAAGGATACTGTTAAACAGGTGAATGATTTTGATGACATTGTTGCTACACCTGACAGAGCATATCTCCGTTTTATACAGACACCGCAGATTTTCAATAAATCTCTTTATCTTGATGCTGTAAAGACAGTTGAAAACAGTAAGGATTTCACAGATGACTGTATGTTAATTGAGTCCTACGGTAAAACAGTAAAATTTGTTGATGGTGATTATGAAAATATAAAAATCACAACACCTGAAGATGTGGATTTAGCATTGAATTACCTTAATAAAAGGAGGTAAGTGGCTATGTTGAGAATTGGTCACGGTTATGATGTTCATAAATTAGTTGAGGGCAGAAAGCTCATTCTTGGTGGCGTTGAAATCGAAAACAACGGAATCGGTCTTTTAGGTCATTCTGACGCAGATGTGCTTCTTCACGCTATTTCAGACTCGCTTCTTGGTGCTTGTGCCTTAGGGGACATCGGAAAGCATTTCCCCGATACGGATGAAAGATACAAGGGTGCTGACAGCCTTGAGTTACTTAAAAAAGTTGTTGAGCTTATAAAGCTCAAGGGATTTAAGGTGAATAACATTGATGCAACAGTTATTGCTCAGGCACCAAAACTTGCACCATATATTGATGATATGAGAAGTAATATTGCTACGGCTCTTGGTGTAAGCGTTGATTATGTCAGCGTAAAAGCCACAACTGAAGAAAAACTCGGCTTTACAGGTGCTAAAGAGGGTATTTCGTCACACTGTGTATGTCTTGTTGAAGAGAAAGAAAAAATTAAATTTATTTAACATTTTTACTCGTCTGAATAAGGCGAGTTTTTTTATCAAAAATTTCACTTTTTCATAAAATATAATGGGTGATAAAAGTGAACAGAGTAAATATAAAATTTTCCTCCGTCACACATGCCTTCAGAGCAAAGGAAATAATTGAACAAAACGGAGGAAAAGCAAGTATAAGAAAAAATCCGAATCCTAAAAAGGGAGAAGGATGCGGATACAGCATTACTATTTACGGAAACGTAGATAAATATATTAATTTGATTAAAATCAACAAAATAAAGTATATTGGAATCGGATATGTATGATTTATCTTGACAATAGTGCAACATCATATCCAAAACCTGATTGTGTAACAGACAGTATTAAAGAAATTATTACAAAATATGGTGCTAATTCGGGTCGTGGCTCATATCAGATGGCACTTGATACAACAGAACAGATTTATTTAACCCGAAAAAGTGTAGCAGATTTTTTTAATATATCAAAGCCTGAAAAAGTCATTTTCACGTATAACTGTACAACTGCATTAAATATGGCAATTAAAGGAGTTGCTAAAAAAGGTAGTCATTTTATCATATCAAATCTTGAACACAATGCAGTAGTAAGACCGTTGGCAAAATTAAAAGAAAAGGGAATATGCGATTATAGTGTTGCGAAAATTGAAAATGATTTATATAACACCTTAAGAAATTTTGAAAAAAGTATAAAAAGGAATACAGTTGCAATTATTTGTACAGGTGCATCAAATGTTTTTGGCATAATTCCGCCGTATAAATCTTTGTCTGCACTTGCACATAAATATAATCTTGTATTTATATTGGATTATTCTCAGATTGCCGGTGTAATACCTCTCGATTTGAATAACAAAAATATTGACGTTGTCTGTTGTTCAGGTCATAAAGGACTTTTAGGGCTATCAGGCGTCGGCTTATTATTGATTAATAATGATTTGATTATGAACACAATAATAGAAGGCGGAACAGGAAGTAATTCGGAAAATTTAATACAACCTTACGGTTTGCCTGACAGATTTGAAAGCGGTACGCCAAATATTACGGGAATTATAGCTTTATCAAAATCAATTGATTATTTAAAAAAAATAAAGCTTGAAAACATTTATAAACACGAAATTAAGCTTCTTAAGTATCTTCAATATAATTTAATGAATGAGCGGAAAATAAAACTATATACCGACCTGTTGAATTGCAAGAAGGTATACGCTCCCATATTGTCTTTGAATGTGGAAAATATGCATAGTGAACAGGTTGCGGCTCAACTTTCGGAAGATGGAATAGCTGTCAGAGCCGGACTTCATTGTGCTCCGTTGGCTCATAAAAGTTATAATACAATTAATACAGGCACAGTAAGAATTTCACCATCTGTATTTACTGAAAAAAATCAAATAGATTTTTTAATAAATTCTTTAAGAAAAATTGCAAAATAGAATAACTTATGATACAATATATTGTGAATATGTATATTTGTATGCAATTAACCATTTGTTTACGAATTTTTTACAATATATTGTATTATTTTGTTTGAAAAGAGTGAGATAATTATGCTTGAACATTTCGGCACATATTTTGAACAGATTAAAAGAGCTATATTTTCTTTTAATTCTTTAGGAGATATTTTAGACGTTATTCTCGTGGCATTTGTTATTTACAGTGCAATAAAACTTATAAAGAATACAAGAGCTTTTCAGCTTGTTAAGGGTGTTATTTTATTAGCTGCTGTTTATTTTATTGTTTCACTTCTTAATATGGAGGCAAGTAAGTACCTTTTAAGCTTGTTGTTTGGAAATTTGCTTATTATCCTTGTAATTATTTTCTCTCCGGAAATTCGTAATGTACTTGAAAGTGTCGGCAGAAGCTCTGTTTCTAATTTCAATATTTTCAACTTTAAAAACCGTGATGAAACTGAAATTCAGGAATCAATAAATTCATCAATAAACTCTGTTTGCAGAGCTTGTAGTGATATGAGCGATAAGCAGATTGGTGCTTTAATTGTTTTTGAAAAGGACACTTTGCTTGGTGAAATCTCAAAAACAGGTACTACACTTGATGCAACTGTCACAACCGAATTAATCTGCAATATTTTCTTTCCGAAAGCTCCTATGCACGACGGTGCTGTCATAATTAAAGACGGCAGAGTTGTTGCTGCAGGATGTATTCTTCCTTTGACAGGTCATAATAATTTAAGCAGCGAGCTTGGTACACGTCACAGAGCAGCTGTTGGTATGAGTGAAACAAGTGATGCTGTTGTAGTTGTTGTTTCTGAAGAAACAGGTATGATTTCTGTTGCTGAAAGGGGAGTCCTTAATCGCGATATTTCAGCAGGTGATTTAAGAGAGATTTTAACAAAATCATTTATTAAAGAAAACGACAAAGATAACAACAAGATTAAAAAGATGTTAAGAGGTAATAAAAATGAGTCAAAAGAATAATGCAAATAAAAAAAGATTATCATTTACTGAACTTCTTAATGATAAAAGATTTGTGCTTATAATTTCTTTTGTTATATCCTTTGTTTTATGGATGTGGGTTGCAATTGAAAAAAGCCCTGAAACACAGCGTGTGATTTCAGGAGTTCCTGTACAGATTAATCTTGAGAACAGCGTTCCGCAACAGCTCGGATTAGAGGTTTTCGGTAATTCTGAATTTACAATAGATGTTACTGTTAAGGGTAAAAAATACGTAACATCATCACTTGATGCTGATGATATTGTAGTGACAGCCAATACAAACTATGTTGATAGCTCAGGTGTTAAAACACTTCAGTTAAAGGTTTCACAAAAAGAGTCTGATTCTGATTATGAAATAGCTTCATATTCTTCAAATTATATTGAAGTTTATTTTGATACATACAAGGAAGTTGAACTTCCCATTGAAGGTAAAATTGAAACAAATCTTTCAAAAATTGTTCCTGACGGCTGCATAGTCGGTGATACAGTTCTTTCAAAGAATACTGTTTTAATCAGTGGACCTGCAACAGAGGTCAATAAGATTTTAAGTATTAATGCAAATATTAAGGTTGATAAAGTGCTTGACAAAACAACAACCTTTGACCCTGTATTTAAGATTGTAACAAGTGATGGCTCTTCACTTGAATATGTGAAAATGCAAACTGAAGAAAGTGATATTACAGTTACTGTTCCTGTGCTTAAAGAGGTTGTTTTACCAACAGTTGTTGAGTTCAGAGGTGCTCCTGCATATTTCATTAATAATCCTCTTTCATATACTGTTTATCCGTCAAAGGTTAATGTTGCAGTTCCTGTTGATATGATAGACTCTGTTACTGAATTTGTAGTCAGCACAATTGATTTTGCCGAAATTTCAGGAAGTATTAATACATTTAATTTCGACATTAATCAAATTAATACTTCATTTAAGATAACTGATGAAAGTGTTACAAATTTCACAGTAAAAATTGATGCATCACAAATGGTATCAAGGACTATAAGTGTTCCTTTTACACATTTCGGTATTACGCACACAAGAGATGATTATAATGTAATAATTAGTCAGGACAAGGATATCCCTGTTAAAATTGTAGGATTAGAATCTGAAATTGACAGCGTTACTGCTGAAGATTTAACAATAAATGTTGATACAACTGAAATGGAGCTTTCCGAGAACATTACTGCCTTATCGGGATATGTGAGAGTAATGGGTGATTATCCTTGCTGGGCAGTGGGGAAATATGATTTAAAGGTAAAAATTGAAGCAAATAATTAGTTTATAAAGAGAGGTGACGGACAGTGAAAAGAATATTTGCATTGTTATTGACTGTTATTATCTGTCTGTCATTTGCATCTTGTGAAAATGCCTTTACTCAGGTTGAAAAGCTTATGAGACCACCTGAATTGAGTGGTAGTGATAAAAAACTTCAGGAGGCATTTGAAAATTCCGTTTCTGAATATGACAATATTGTTTTGAAAATCCCAATTAGTGGTAAGTACAAGTCATCATATATTCTTTATAATATTGATGGCAAAGGCGCAGATGAAGCAATTATTCTCTATTCTGTTCCTGCGATGGATTATGTTGTTTTTGCTGAAGTTTTCAAATTTTCCGATAATGAATGGACTCATGTATCCAAAATTTCAACTGATAGCAGTGATATATACGAAGTTAATTTTGCTGATATAAACGGTGACGGATTTAACGAACTTTTAATAGGTTGGACAAACCAAACTGCTAATAATGATTTTACTGATGTTGATTTAACACTTAATTTATCTCACTCATTAATGATATATTCTTATGACGGAGAAAAAACAGATGTTGTCGTAACAGAAACATATTCAAATATTTTCATTAAAGATTTGAATAATGACAATACAGATGAAATTCTGTTGTTTACGAACAATTTCTCAAATGTTGAAAATTTAACTTCCGCCAGATTTTTAAGTTATAATAAAGATTACTCCGTTAAATATGACCAAACCACAAAAATTACAGGAATGCTTGAAATTGACAGTATTTCCAGTGATAGAGTGGAGAAAAACGGTGAAAATTATTCGAGAGTTTTTGTTGACGGTGCTGTAAATGACATGGAAGTTGTTACAGAGATAATTGAAATTAGGGAGAATAATTTTGATGTTTCACTTCCGTTATATGCCGATAATTCATCATATAATCCAACAACGTTGCGAAGCGGTAACATTTATTGTTTAGATGTTGATGGTGATGGTATTATTGAAATTCCTACATTGGAAGTAATGCCGTATTCTGAAAAGAAATTGAAAGATAAATCTACTCCTCTTAATCTTGTAATATGGTCAGAACATAATGATGATGGATTTAAGGTGAAGTATAAGACATTGGTTAATTCAAAAGTTGGTCATATTGCTTTTATACCTGATGAGTTTATCGGCTCTGTGTCTGTTATTTATGATGAAGAAAATCGTAATCTTACTTTTTATTCAGTAGATTCGGAAGGAACAATAAGCAATGTTCTTTTTTCATACAGAATATTTACTATTCCAGAGTGGGAAGAAAATACATATAACTATGAAATGATTCATAAAAACGACACTTATGTATATGCGTTTTTGATTTTCAAGGCAGATAATTATGATTATTATAAAGAGTATATAACAAAGAACTTTTTTGCTTTATAAGAGGGATTTATTATGAAATATGTTTTAATTGCTGAAGATGAAGCTTCTATTAGAGATTTTGTCGTAATCAATCTTCGTCGTAGTGGATATGAAGTTATTGAAGCGACAAATGGTGAGGAAGCAATCAAAAAATTTGATGAAAATTCAGATAAAATTGATGTTGTTATTCTTGATATTATGATGCCTGTTGTTGACGGATTTGAGGTTTGCAAGCATATCAGAACCAAGAGTAACAGAGTGGGAATAATTATGCTCACGGCAAAAACACAGGAAATGGACAAAATTACGGGTCTTATGATTGGTGCTGATGATTATGTTACTAAACCATTTTCTCCGTCAGAATTAATGGCTCGAGTTGATGCCATTTACAGACGTGTTTCAATGACAAATAATGAATTGACTCAAGAGGCTGATAAAAATGTCCTTACTCAAAATGACTTTGTTCTTGATATCAGAAGTCATACGTTTACTAAAAACGGTGAGGATATTGAATTGACTCAGATAGAATTTCAGATTGTTGAATTTTTCTTTAATAACCCTAATGTGGCATTTAAAAGAAGTGATATTCTGAAGGGTGTATGGGGTGATTCATTCTTTGGTGACGATAAGATTGTTGACGTAAATATTCATAGAATAAGAAATAAAATTGAGGATGACCCTACACACCCGAAATTCCTTGCAACAGTGTGGGGCGTAGGTTATAAATGGATTGTATAGGTGGTGAAGGTAATTGAGAAATAGTATTGTCAGACGTTGGCGTATATCTATTCTTGGCACAACTATTTTTATTACTGTAGCTATCGCTGTTTTTACTTGTATATTTGTAAAAGAAAATCATTATAATATTGTCGAAGCGACTCTGCGTTCGAGAGCAAATTCTCTTGTAATGACATATTTTGATTCGGAATACTACGTATATGATGCGTTGTTTAACGATATGGCAAATGATTTTGTCAATGACTTTTCGGATAAAGAGCTTATGGAGGTCTGGGTAATTGACAGACACGGTAATGTTGTTGCCTCATCATCAGGTTTTTCAGTTAAGGATGAAATTTATCCTGATTATGATTATGCATTATCAAATGATAATGGAATTGGTAATTGGGTCGGGAAAACAAGTACTGATGAAAAGGTTATGGCTTTGACATACATTCTTCCTTCAAACTCTCAAGGTGTATCAGGTGCTATAAGATATATTATTTCTCTTGAAGATATTGACAGTCAATTAATCAAAGTTTTTATTATTGTTACGTTATTGGCTCTCCTTGTAATTTTGTTTGTTTTTGTTTCCGGTGTTTTCTTTATAAAGTCAATTATTATTCCTGTTAATAAAATCAACGAAACGGCAAATAAAATTGCAAAAGGTGATTTTAGTGTTTCAATTGATAAGCACAAATACAATGATGAGATAGGTACACTTTGTAAAACAATAAATAATATGGCTTATGAGATTGGTGAAACAGAGAGAATTAAAAATGAATTTATTTCAACCGTTTCTCATGAGCTGAGAACTCCGCTGACAGCTATTAAGGGTTGGGGCGAAACCATTCGTTCATCATCAGATGACAGTGAACTTGTAAATAAGGGCATTGATGTTATCGTCAATGAATCTGACCGTTTATCAGAGCTTGTTGAAGAATTGCTTGATTTCTCGAGAATAGAAAGCGGAAAGTTTTCATTAAGAGTTTCTGAAATGGATATTATTGTTGAGTTGAATGAGGTTATTAAAGCTTTTGAAACCCGTTCAACACGAGAAAATATTGAACTTATTGCCGATATACCAATTGATACATTAAAGATTAATGGCGACAGAAACAGAATTAAACAGGCATTTGTTAATATTATTGATAATGCCTTTAAATATAATAAGGAAAGCGGATTTGTAAAAATTTCACTTGAAACGACTGATAATAGTGTAATTATTAAAGTGAGTGATAACGGATGCGGTATTTCGAGATTTGACTTGCCGAGAATTAAGGAAAAATTCTTTAAGGCTAATAATAGCGTGCGAGGCAGCGGTATCGGTCTTGCGGTTACTGATGAAATAATTAAAATGCATAATGGTGAAATTAAAATTGAAAGTACCGTTGGTGAAGGTACAACCGTTTCAATAACTTTACCAATATAACAGTAAGGAGATTTTTAAATTGAGCAAAAAACAACACAAAACTTCAATAGGCGGACAAGCACTTATTGAAGGTATTATGATGAAAGGTCCTAAGGGTACAGCAATGTCTGTGCGTATGCCTGACGGTACAATTGAAACTGAATTAGAAGAAAATAATAATCAGGGTAAAAAAGCAATATATAAAATTCCTGTTGTACGAGGTGTTTTTGCGTTTGTCGATTCAATGATTACAGGCTATAAGTATCTTATGAAATCTGCTGATAAGGCAATGACAGAGGAAGAAAAACAGGAGGATATGTCAAAGCTCGACAAGTGGCTTAATGACCACATGGGTGAGAAAATGATGGGAGTTATTACAGCTGTTTCATCTGTTCTCGGTGTTGCACTTGCAATGCTTATTTTCCTTTATCTTCCTATTGAAGCAGTTGATTTATTTGATACATACATTCTTAAAAGTGCTGATATTTCAAAGCTTCATCCGTTAATTGAGGGTATTATGAGAATAGCGATTTTTATTCTCTATATGTATCTTGTTTCAAAAATGGATATGATAAGACGAGTTTTTATGTATCACGGAGCAGAGCATAAAACAATTTTCTGTTATGAAAACGGACTTGAATTAACAGTTGAAAATGTTAAAAAGCAGTCAAGACTGCACCCGAGATGCGGAACAGCATTTATGTTCGTTATGCTTATTTTAAGTATGGCTGTGTCCTTCTCTCTTGTCGTTATTTTCCCACAACTTGCAACTATCAATAAAATTCTTTGGATGCTTATTAAAATTGCTATCTTACCTGTAATTATGGGAATTGGATATGAGTTTATTAAATATGCAGGTAAACACGAAAATATTCTTGTTAAAATCCTTTCATATCCGGGACTTTTAATGCAGAGAATTACAACTGTTGAACCGACAGATGACATTATCGAGGTTGCTATTGAGTCAATTAAAGCAGTTTTAACTGATAACCCCGAGGATGATATGATAAAATGATTTTAAAAGAATTATATTCATATTGTATTGGTGAATTGTCATTTACTGATGATTGTTCTTTTGAAGCACTTTGTCTTTTTGAGGATATTTTAGGCTATACTAAAGAGCAGATATATTTAAGTGATGCTGAAGTTTCTCAAAATGATATCTTGAAACTAAACGAAGTGGTTGCAAGAAGAAAAAACGGTGAACCGCTTCAATACATTCTTGGTAAATGGGATTTTTATGATTTGAGCTTCAGCGTAGGTGAGGGCGTGTTGATTCCTCGACCGGAAACAGAAATGCTTGTTGATTTTGCCTTAGAAAAGCTTAAGGATATCCCCAATCCCGTTGTTTACGATTTGTGTTCAGGGTCAGGATGTATAGGTCTTACGATTGCAAAACACAGAAAAGATGCAAAAGTTTATCTTCTTGAAAAAGAAAGAAATGCTTTAAGATATCTTTTGAAAAATAAGGTTGACCTTGAACTTCAAAATGTAACAGTAATTTTTGACGATTTATTTACGGTTGACTTATCGCTTTTTCCTGAGGCTGATTTAATTCTTTCAAATCCGCCGTACATCAACTCCGATGAAATATCACTTTTACAAAAGGAAGTTTTGTATGAGCCTTCAACAGCACTTGACGGTGGTAATGACGGTCTTGATTTTTACCGATGTCTTGCTGACAGATGGTGTGATAAGGTAAAGAACAAGGGCTTTATTGCTCTTGAGTGTGGAGAACAGCAAAGCAAGTCAATAATTGACCTTTTTCACGGTAAATATGTTGAAAGTAATGTTATTTTTGATTTCAATAATATTGACAGAATTGTAGCTTTTGGAATATAATACTATTTTAGATAAAGTGAAAGGAAATTCAGATGATTTTAGATATTTTAAGAGGTAACGCAGATGGTTTGAGCCTTCTCATTACTTTTTTCTCACGATTATTTGTAATATTCTGTACAATGCCTGTTCACGAGTATGCACACGCTTTAATTGCAACAAAGCTCGGTGACCAGACTCCTCGTTTGTCAGGTCGTCTGACACTTAATCCTATGGCTCATATTTCACCTTTGGGTGCAATTATGATTTTCCTTTGCGGATTCGGTTATGCAAAGCCTGTTAATGTAAAACCTCGTAATTTTAAAGACCCTAAAAAAGGAATGGCTTTAACTGCTATTGCGGGACCTGTTTCAAATCTTATTATGGGATTTATATTTATTTTCCTTGCAACAATTGTCGGAAACGTGGGTAATGCTTCATCGACTATGGTTTATGCAATTTATTATTTCCTTACTTTTGCAGGTGTTGTAAATGTAAATCTTGCTGTCTTTAATCTTTTACCAATTCCGCCGCTTGATGGTTCAAGAATTTTACAGCTTTTAATTCCTGCAAAGTATTATTATAAGTTTTTACAGTATGAAAGATATATTGTTATAGTTGTTTTTGTGCTTATTATGACAGGTGTTCTTTCAACTCCGCTTTCTTATATCTCAACATTGATTATCAATTTATTCTCAAAAATTGCAAGTTTACCGTTTTAAATAAATTAAGGAACGTTTTATGGAAAAAATATCATATAAAATAGATGTTTTTGAAGGTCCTATGGACTTGCTTTTACATCTGATTTCAAAGCATAAATTGAATATATATGATATTCCGATTGTTACTCTTGTTGAACAGTATGTTGATTATGTTCGACAGATGCAGGAGGAAGATATGTATGTCGCATCTGAATTTTTAGAGATGGCGGCTCGTCTTGTTTACTTAAAATCAGTTTCCTTACTTCCTGTTTATACTGAAGCTGAAGAACTTAAAAATGAGCTTCAGGGTGAGCTTATTGAATACAGAGATATGAAAATGATGGCTGAAAAGCTTTCTGAAAATACTGAAGGTTTTTCAACATACATAAGAAAGCAGGAAAAAATCGAAGTTGACCAGACGTACAGAAGATTTCACGAAATCGGTGAGCTTTTCAACGCTTACATTTCTGCTGCGGGTAAAAAGTTAAATCAACTTCCGCCACCAATTGAGGCTTTCCGTGAAATTGTTGTTAAAAAGGTTGTTTCAGTCAGTTCAAAAATCTCAAAGATTTTCAGTAAACTTTCTTCAAAAAGCAAAAAGACAAATTGGAAATCACTTTTTACCGATGCGGAATCCCGTTCTGATATGGTTGCTACGTTTTTAGCAGTGCTTGAGCTTACAAAATCTAAAAAAGTTCAGGTTTTAGGTGACGGTGAGGATGCAGAGGTTCAGCTTATAGATTCGGATTTTACAGATATAAGTGAGGAATGGAATTAGCGTGAAAATCACGCTAATCCAATTATATGTCCCTCGAAATTTGCAGTTAACAAATTTCGAGATGGACAAAATTTCCATCACGCCTTGTCCGGCTACAGCAAGGTGTGATATTCCGGTTTCATACGAGTTTGTAGCCGGAAAGGCTATGGAAATTATATGAAGGCAAGTAAATTACAGGCTGCTGTTGAGGCAATACTTTTTGCTTCAGGTGAGCCGGTTGAACTTGATAAAATAGCAGAAGTCCTTGAAATTGAACCTGATGTTTGTGAACAGGTAATTTTAAATCTTTCTGCAAAATTAGATGAAAGAAACAGTGGCATTTGTGTTTTAAAACTTGATAATATGTATCAGCTTTCTTCAAGAACAGAGTATGCAGAAGTTATCCGTGATGTTTTAGAGCTTCGAAAAAATACACCGTTGTCAGCTGCTGCATTTGAGGTATTGGCTGTAATTGCTTATAATCAGCCTGTTACAAAATCATTTATTGAACAGATTCGCGGTGTTGATTGCAGCGGTGTTATTTCAACACTTTGTCAGAAAAAGCTTATTGAAGAAAAAGGCAGACTTGATTTACCTGGCAGACCTTTAGTTTACGGTACAACACCTGATTTCTTAAGATGCTTTTCAATTTCATCTCTTGATGAATTACCTGATTTACCGCAAAAAGAAACAGAAAACAACAGCGAAAATCTTGTTGACGAACAGGATTCAATTACTGAATAATTTTAATCATTTATTTTATATGCAGGAGGTGTTCTTTTGACTTTTCTTTATATTTTATTGGTAATTATTTTGTTCTTTGTAGTTATTTTAAGTATAAGAATTACAATTGATGCAGAATATTTTGACGAATTTAAATTGAGTATTAAATGGCTTTTCCTGAATATTCAGATACTTCCGTCAAAAAAGAAGGACAAACCTAAAAAAGAAAAAAAACCAAAGAAAGAAAAACCTCAGAAAGAGCCATCTCCCGAACCCGAACCAAATCCTGATGAACAGACAGAGAAAAAGGAAAATATCTTCGTTACATTTTATAATAATCAGGGCTTTGACGGTGTTATTGAACTTATTAACAATGCTGCTTCTTCACTTGGAAAGATGTTTTCATCATTCAAAAAGCACATTGTTATCCGTGAGTTATACTTATTTATGACAGTGACAGGTGGATGTGATGCTGCAGAAACTGCTATGGAATACGGCAGAACTTGTCAGAAGGTTTTCCCTGCAATGGGATATATCTGTTCTAATCTTCCTGTGAAAAAATATGATGTTGAAATTGAGCCTGATTTTATTGGAGTAAAGAATTCAGCACAGTTTGCAACATCAGTACATATAAGACCGATTTTCTTTATAAATGCAGTTATTGTTCTTGCTATAAGATTAGTATTTAAAGTAGTACTCAAATTCCTTAAGGGAATAAAAAATAAATCAAAAAATCAAAATATAAATGAAGGTGGTGCTTTATGATGAAGGAAAAGTCATCAGCAGCAGGTATTCTTGAATCAACAATTGAAAAGGTAAAAGACCTTGTAAATGTCAGCACAATTATTGGTGAACCAATGAAAGTTGACGGAGGAGTTACAATTATTCCTGTATCAAAGGTTACTTACGGTTTTGCTTCAGGCGGTTCTGATTTCCCATCAAAATCTAATCAGGATATTTTTGGCGGTGGTGGCGGTGCCGGTGTGACAATTCTTCCTGTTGCATTCCTTGTAATTGATGCTTACGGTAATGTTGATGTTAAGCACATTACAGCATTCGATAACGCTGCAGAGCGTATAGTAGGTCTTGTGCCTGAAATGTTTGATAAGGTATCAAATGCAGTCAATAAGGCAAAAATGGACAAGGCAGTAAACACAGCTATGACAAGTGTTTCTGCTGACGAAGTTACTGAATAATTTTATTGATAATCGTTGAGGGAATAATTTCTCTCAACGGTATCTTTGCGTTTAATAATATTAAGGATTTATAGGTGTAGTTATGGCAGATAATAAAGTCAGACTTCAGAAATATTTATCAGAATGCGGAGTTGCTTCACGAAGAAAAGCTGAAGATTTGATTGCAACAGGTAAAGTTAAAGTCAACGGCAAACCTGCTTCTATTGGTGATAAAATTGACCCTAAAAATGACACGGTTGTTGTTGCAGGTAAAAAGGTAAGAAAAAGTAAAAAGAATACTTATATTATGCTTCATAAACCAAGAGGCTTTATTACAACTTTAAGTGATGAAATGGGTAGAAAATGCGTTGCACAGCTTATTGAAGATGTTGGAACAAGAGTTTATCCTGTCGGTAGATTAGACAGAGATTCAGAAGGTCTTTTGTTGCTTACTGATGATGGCGAATTTGCTAATGCTTTAACTCATCCTACACATCACG
This sequence comes from uncultured Clostridia bacterium, assembly GCA_937906895.1. Classification (GTDB taxonomy): domain Bacteria; phylum Bacillota; class Clostridia; order Oscillospirales; family Acutalibacteraceae; genus Fimenecus. The sequence goes on from CALCTT010000063.1 coordinate 47,655, forward strand.
TTCCTAAAACTTATCGTGTTACCGTGCGACCAACCATTACTGAAGAGCAGATAACTGCCTTAACAACAGGTATTGAGATTGACGGACGAATGACAATGCCGTCAGAAGTGCGTGTTTTGGAGAAAAAAGAGGGCAGAGTCGTTTTAGAAATCATAATTTATGAAGGCAGAAACCGACAAATCAGAAAAATGTGTGATGCTTTGGGACTTGAGGTTGCAAGACTTAAAAGAACACAAATCGGTTCTGTTAAACTTGGTATGCTCAAGCAGGGTGATTGGCGTAATCTTACTGACGAAGAAGTGCATAAGCTTACTGTTGCAGCAGCTCTTGATAGAAAGAATTTGAAATAATGATAATTTATAAGCCTATTAATGATATTGATAAAATAAAAGCATTATTTGATAATAATTTAATCAATGATAAGGATGTTTTTGGCGGATATACAGGCTTTGATGAGGAGAATAATCAGGTTGGAAATTGTTTAGTCAGAATTGATGGTTATAAATGTTATTTTGACTATATTGAATGTGATTTTTCTGATAAGCTTTTAGTCGAAGGCTTTCTGCGAGCAGGATTGAATTATTGTGCAAACAGAAATGCTTATATGTGTTACTGCGAAATTGAAAATATTTCAGATGTGCTGACACATTTAGGATTTGAAAACAATAATGGTGTTTACAGTGGCGATATTCCGACACTTTTAAAGGGCAGTTGCTGTAAATAATTTGGAGTTGAATATATGATTAGAAGTATGACCGGCTATGGCCGTTCACAAGCAGTTGTTGATACTATGAACATAACTGTTGAGCTTAAAAGTGTAAATCACAGATACTTTGAGTTCAGTTCCCGTGTTCCGAGAAATTACGGTTTTCTTGATGAAAAGCTTAAGAGTTATATCGGTTCCCGTGTATCAAGAGGTAAGGTTGAATGTTATGTTTCCGTTGAAAATCTTGAGGATGATGAAATCGAAATTCTCGTTAATCATTCTCTTGCAAAATCTTATCTTAATGCTTTAAAAGACCTTGCAGAAACTAATGAATTAAATTTAAGAGATGACCTTGCTATGTCCTCTCTTGCTCGTTATAACGATATTTTCACAGTACATAAGCAGGAAGCGGATGAAGATAAAATCTGGAATGCTGTTAAATCTGTTGCAGAGAAAGCTGTTGATAAGTTTATCGCAATGCGTGAAACAGAGGGTGAAAAGCTTAAAAATGATGTTCTTTCGAGAGCGGATTTAATTCTTAATAAGGTATCTGTTATTGAAGAACGCTCACCTGAAACCGTAAAAGAATATAACGACAAATTACTTGCAAGAATCAATGAATTTTTATCTGATGTTCAGGTTGATGAACAAAGACTTCTTACAGAATGTGCAATTTTTGCTGATAAGGTTGCTGTTGCTGAAGAAACTGTAAGACTCAGAAGCCATATTGACCAGTTGCGTCAGTTCTTGGACAGTGACGAAGCAGTGGGCAGAAAAACTGACTTCCTTGTGCAGGAAATGAACAGAGAAGCTAATACAATCGGTTCAAAGGCACAGGATGTTACAATTGCTCGAAATGTTATTGATATTAAAGCAGAGATTGAGAAAATCAGAGAACAAATTCAGAATATAGAATGAGGTTTAATTATGAAGTTGGTCAATATCGGTTTTGGTAATGCAGTTAATGCTGACAGAGTTATTGCTGTTGTTTCAACAGATTCTGCACCTGCAAAGCGTATTATCGCTCAGGCTAAAGAAAAAAATATGCTCATTGATGCGACTCAGGGGCGAAAAACTCAGGCAATACTTATCATGGATAGTGACCACGTTGTTTCTACATATCTTAAGGCAGAAACAATATTAAACCGTAGTGAATTAGAGGGGACAGGATATGGCGAATAAAGATGGCTTACTTATTCTTTTTTCAGGACCTTCAGGAGTTGGTAAGGATACAGTTCTTGATGTTGTACTCAATAAGAATAAGGATTTACAGAAATCAATTTCACTTACAACAAGAGATATAAGAGAAAATGAAACTGACGGTAAGGATTATTATTTCATTTCTTCCGAAGATTTTGAAAAAATGATTGCCCAAGGTGAGGTTTTAGAATATGCTCAGTATGGCTCAAACCTTTACGGAACACCAAAGGCTCCTGTTGACAAATGGTTAAGTGAAGGTAAGACTGTTGTTTTGAAAATTGAGGTTCAGGGTGCTGAAAACATTAAAAAGCTTTATCCTGACTCAGTTGGTATTTTCTTGTTACCACCTTCAATGGAGGTTCTCGAGAGCAGACTTCGTTCCCGTGGTACCGAAGACGAGGAAGATGTAAAAAAACGTCTTGAAATTGCACAGGACGAAATGCGTAAAAGCAAGGCTTATGACTATTTTGTAATTAATGAAGATATCGATTGTGCTTCTGATGATGTTCTTACAATTATAAAAGCACTCGATTTTTCAAATAAAAGAATGAATAATTATTTAAGTGAGGTAATAGATAATGTTTAATCCCGATTTAAGAAATGTACTTAAAAATCACACAAGCCGTTACTCTCTTGTTACTGCAATTGCAAAAAGAGCAAGAGAAATTTCAGCTGATGCACAGGAAAACGGTGATATTCTTAACGAAAAGCCTGTCAGTATTGCATTAGATGAAATTATTTCAGGTGAATTTGAGGTTATTGAACCTGAAGAAATCCGTAATATATAATTAAAACTTAATATTCAATATTTGAGGAGGGCAGAATATGGGACTTTTAACTGTTGCAAAGGTTGCTGTTGAAAATACAGCATATTCTTTTGATATGTTATTTGACTATTCTGTCCCTGATTATTTATGTGAGGAAGTTTTACCGGGTAAAAGAGTTCTTGTTCGCTTTGGTAATTCTTCAAAAACCCGTTTAGGTATTGTTTTTTCAGTTCAGAGCGGTGTTTCTGCAACAAAAAATCTTAAAGAAATTTCATCTGTAATTGATGATAAGCCTTTACTTACTTACGAGATGCTTAAAACTGCAAATTTTGTCCGTGACAGGTATTTTTGTACGTATTTTGATGCCTGTAAACTGTTTCTGCCATTAGGTCTTTCAATGTCTGTCAACACCCTTTATGCCGTGAATGTTGAGTTTAAAGGTGTTATTTCAGGGGACAAAGAAAATGAAATCTATAATTATCTTAAAGGTAAAAGAAATTTTACTAAAAGTGACAAGATTATTGCCGATTGTAAAATTAAAAATAATACTGCAATTCTTGATAAAATGGTCGAGGCAGGTATTCTGTTACGAAATATTGATACACAGCGAAGAGTAAATGATGCAACCATTAAGATGGTTCAAATGAAAATCAATCCTGAAACCCAGTCCGAAATTATTGACAGTCTTACGAAAAAACAAAAAGAGGTTGTTAATATATTAGCTGACGTGGGAGTTGTTTCTGTAAAGGAATTGTGCTATTTTACAGGTTTTTCTGTAGCGGTTATTACTGCCTTGGAAAATAAAGGTGTACTCCGATTATTTGATGATGAATTTTTGAGAGCGCCGTATGAAAATACGGAACAAACTGATACTGAAGAAATTACACTTTCTGAAGAACAGAACAAGGCTTTTAAGGGACTTTTATCACTTTTTAATGATAAATCTGCCAAGGGTGCTTTGTTGTACGGAGTTACAGGTAGCGGTAAAACACAGGTTTATCTTAAATTAATCGACGAAGCTATAAAAACAGGTAAAGGAATCGTTGTTATGATTCCTGAAATTTCCCTGACACCGCAAATGCTGTCCTTATTTTATAACAGATATGGTGATAATGTTGCAGTTTTTCACAGTTCACTTTCAATTGGTCAGCGACTTGATGAATGGAAAAGAATTAAAAGAGGAAATGCTAAAATAGCAATTGGTACCCGTTCGGCAATTTTTGCACCGTTTGATGAATTAGGACTTGTTATTATTGACGAGGAGCAGGAGCATACATATAAATCGGAGATGTCACCGAGATATCACGCACGAGAGGTTGCTCAATACAGAATTGGTTGCCACAACGGTCTTCTCGTATTAGCTTCAGCAACTCCGTCAATTGATACATATACAAAAGCACAATGCGGTGCTTATTCTCTTTTCAAGCTTAAAGAGAGATATGGAAATGCTGTTTTACCTGATGTTCAGACAATTGATACAACTTATCAAAGTGATATGGTTCTTGAAAACATAAGCAATCAATTAGCTGATGAAATCAGAGATAATTATAATAATCATAAGCAGACAATACTTCTTTTGAACAGACGAGGATATAATACTTATGCTTCATGTACTGAATGTGGTACAGTCGCAACCTGTCCGAATTGCAGTATTTCTCTTACGTATCACATAAAAAATAATCGTCTGATGTGTCATTATTGTGGCTATTCCGTGCCTTTTTCCAAAAAGTGTAATAATTGTAACAATGATACAGTTAATTTTAAGGGTATGGGAACGCAGAAGCTTGAAGAGGAATTAAGCCTTATTGTGCCGAACGCTAAGGTTCTGCGAATGGATGCGGACACAACAAGCTCAAGATATTCTTACGAAAAGTATTTCAAGAGCTTTGAAAATGGCGAGTATGATATTATGGTCGGCACACAGATGGTGGCAAAAGGACTTAATTTCCCCGATGTTACACTTGTCGGAGTGCTGAGCATTGACCAGATGCTTCATAATGACGATTATAAAAGCGGTGAAAGAGCTTTTGACTTAATAACTCAGGTTGTCGGTCGCAGCGGTCGAGGAGAACATTCGGGTAAAGCATATATACAAACTGCTTTTCCCGACAGCGAAGTTGTTCTATTGGCAAAAAATCAGGATTATGAATCCTTTTACAATGTTGAAATTCCCATTAGAAAAGCAATGGTCTATCCGCCGTTTTGTGATTTGTGTGTTATCGGTTTTTCATCAGAAAGAGAATTTTCCGTAAATAAAGCAGCTGCAGATTTTCTCTCAATGCTTAAAAAAATACACACAGAAAAGTATCCTGAAATTAATATAATTGTTTTAGGACCCGTAACACCAAGAATTGCAAAAATTGGCGGTAAATTTCGTGAAAGAATAATTATAAAATGTAAAAATGATAAGAAATTCAGAAATATGATTAGTGAACTTCTTAAAGATTTCGCAAAAGATAAAAGACAGGATAATGTGAACATTTTCGCTGACATTAATCCTGAAAGTATAATATAAATTAGGAGACAAATATGGCTATTAGAAATATCAGAGTAGAAGAAGACCCGATTTTAAGAAAAAAGAGCAGAGTTGTTGAAAATTTTGATGAAAGACTCTGGCAGCTCCTTGACGATATGAAGGATACTATGTATAAGGCAGAAGGTGTCGGACTTGCTGCTGTTCAGGTTGGTATTCTTAAAAGAGTTGTGATTATTGATGTTGGTGATGGCTTAATGGAGCTTATTAACCCTGAAATCATTGAAAAAGATGGTGTTCAGTGTACTGCGGAAGGTTGTTTGTCATTACCCGGAAAACAGGGTACAACAATTCGCCCTTTGTCAGTTAAAGTAAAGGCACAGAACAGAAACGGTAATTGGTGTATGTATAAAGGTACAGAACTCAAGGCAAAAGCATTCTGTCACGAAATTGACCATCTTGACGGAATTTTATATATTGATAAGCTTGCATCAGAAGAAGAAATTAAAAAGTATTGTAAGGAATAATATTTATGAGAATTATATTTATGGGAACACCAGATTTTGCTGTTCCTTGTCTTAAAGCATTAGTTGATAGTGAAAATGAGGTTGTTGGTGTATTTACTCAACCCGATAAGCCAAAGGGCAGAGGATACGAACTTGCACCTCCGCCTGTGAAGGTTTGTGCAATTGAAAACAATCTTGAGGTTTTTCAGCCAAACTCGATGAGAGATGGTACAGCACTTGAAATTATAAATTCTCTCAATGCTGATTTGATTGTGGTTGTTGCTTTTGGTAAAATTTTACCTAAAGAAATTCTTGAAAGTGTTAAATACGGTTGCATAAATATTCACGCATCATTACTTCCGAAGCTTCGTGGTGCTGCACCGATTCAATGGAGTATTTTAAATGGTGATACCGTAACGGGTGTTACTGCTCAGCAGATGGATATCGGCATTGATACAGGTGATATTCTAATGACAAAAGAGTTCAATATTCCTGAAGATATGAATGCAGGAGAGCTTTTTGATACTTTGTCAGATATGGGTGCTGAAGTATTAACGGAAACAATTGAAGCAGTTAAAAATAATACATTAAATCCCGTTAAGCAGGATGATTCACAATCTACTTATGCTTCAATGCTTTCAAAGGATTTATGTCCGATTGATTTTTCAAAACCTGCATTGACAGTTCATAATCAAATCCGTGGTCTTTATCCTTGGCCTGTTGCAACAACAAAAATTGACGGAAAAACATATAAAATCCATAAATCACAGAAATTAACTGAAAAATTTTCAGGAAATGCCGGTGAAGTTGTAGATAATAATAACAGACTCGTTTGTATGTGTGGCGACGGCAGCTGCATTGAGATTTTAGAAATTCAGGCTGAAGGAAAACGCAAAATGGACGCTGCAAGTTTCCTTCGTGGTAAAAAAATTGATATAGGTACTGTTTTAGGAGAATAGTTATGGGCGGATTTTATTCATATCACTATATGTCAAATTATTACTATATAATCCTTGTTTTACCAATGGTAATTCTGTCAGTGATAGCATCATCAAGGGTTAATTCATCATTCAAAAAGTATTCGCAGGTGTTGTCATCCCGTAGAATAACAGGTGCACAGGCAGCATTTGAAATTTTAAGATATTACGGTATCACAAATGTGCAGATTGAGAGAGTATCTGGAAATCTTACTGACCATTTTGACCCCAAAGCCAATGTTATCAGATTATCAGATAAGGTTTATAATTCAACGTCTGTTGCTGCAATCGGTGTTGCCTGTCACGAAGCAGGTCACGCTGCACAGTATGCACAGGGCTATTCGCCAATTAAAATAAGAAATACAATTTTACCTTTGGCAAATATCGGTTCAAAAGCAGGTATTCCTCTCGCAATTCTCGGTTTAGCATTAAGCTTTGAGCCATTAGCATTAGCAGGTGTTATTTTCTTTTCGTTCGCAGTAATTTTTCAGCTTGTTACATTACCTGTTGAGTTTAATGCCAGTAAAAGAGCATTGAATGTTATCAGTGAAGTTGATATTCTCAGTGATGAAGAGAAAAAGGGTGCAAAAAGTGTCTTGTCAGCTGCTGCTATGACTTATGTTGCGGCCCTTGCTGTAAGTATTGCCAACCTTTTACGACTTGTTTTATCTATGAACAGAAGAAGAGATTAATTTATGGACGACAGATTATTAGCCTATAAGATTTTAAGTAAAATTGAACACGATAAGGCATATTCAAATATTGCACTTGATAAGCTTTTGAATAAATATGAAGCAACATCTTCTGCCTTTGTTTGTGCCTTGGTGTATGGTGTTTTGGAGAGAAAAATCACCCTCGATTATTATCTTTCAAAACTCCTTACTCAACCAATCAAAAAGCTTAATCCTCAAGTGCTTACAATTTTAAGATTAGGTGTTTATCAGCTCAAATTTATGGATAAAATTCCTGTGTCTGCAGCTGTAAATGAGAGTGTAAAGCTGTCAAGAAAAGTTAAATGTGGCTTTGCTTCAGGACTTATTAATTCAGTTTTAAGAAAAATTTCGTCAAAGGACATATCACTTCCCGAAACTGATAACAAAATATATGATTTAAGTATAAAATACTCTTGTCCTGAAAAACTTATCTCACAGTTTGTTGAGGATTACGGAATTACATATACAGAAAAAATCCTTTCCGCATCAGTAGGTGCTGTTCCAACTTATGTAAGAGTAAATACACTTAAAATTACTCCCGATGAGCTTTGCAAGGAACTTTTTAAAGAGGGAGTTGTTGCTGAAGTCAGCAATTTTAACAAGTCTTCTCTTGAAATATTAAGCGGTAATTCTATTTTTAAAACAAAATGTTATAAAAAAGGTTATTTTCACGCACAGGATTTGGCTTCACAACAATGTGTTGATTTTTTTGCACCCTGTAAGGGTGACATAGTTTTCGATGTGTGTGCTGCTCCCGGCGGTAAATCATTTACAATGGCTGAAATTATGGAAAATACAGGTGAGATTTATTCTTTTGACCTTTATGACCATAAGATAAAGCTTATCAATGATGGTGCTGAAAGACTTGGAATTGACATAATTAATGCAAAAATCGGTGATGCATCCGTCTTTAATGAAGATTTGCCAAAAGCTGATAAAATTTTATGTGATGTTCCTTGTGCAGGACTTGGTGTAATAAGACGCAAGCCTGAGATAAAGTACAAGGATTTTGACTTTATTGACAAATTATGTGAATTGCAATATAATATTTTAAATAATGCAGCGTTGTATTTGAAGGACAAAGGAGTAATTATGTACTCCACTTGTTCGCTTTCAAAAAAAGAAAATCAGGACGTTTGCAACAGGTTTTTAAAGGAGCATACTGACTTTAAAGACGGCGGTATGGTTACTGTTGAACCAAGCAATATTTGCGATGGATTTTTCTATGCAAAATTAATTAAGGAATAATTTAAATGTTAAAAGATATTCGTTCGTTAAGCTATGATGAGCTGTCAGAAGAAATATTAAATCTTGGTTTTCCCAAGTTTCGCATAAATCAGATTTTTTCGTGGATTCACGAAAAGTCTGTTTCTTCATTTGATGAAATGACAAATATTTCTAAAGATATGCGACAGAAATTAAGTGAATATTTTTACTTTGATAATATCTCAATTAACACAAAGCTTGTTTCAAAGATTGATGATACAGTTAAATACTTATTTACGCTTTCTGATGGTGAATACGTTGAAAGTGTAGTTATGAAATATAAATACGGCTATTCAATCTGCATTTCAACTCAGGTTGGCTGTAAAATGGGTTGTACATTCTGTGCTTCAGCCATTGGCGGATTTGTTCGTCAGCTTTCAACCGGTGAAATGTTGTCTGAAATTTATACAGCACAAAAGGATTTGAATATTAAGATTAATCATCTTGTGCTTATGGGTACGGGTGAACCCTTCGATAATTACGAAAATGTCTTTAAAATGCTTAATCTGATTACTGATGAAAAAGGTCAGAATATGAGTATGCGACATATTTCATTATCAACCTGTGGTGTTGTACCTAAAATCTATGAGTTAGCCGATAAAAAACTTGGATTAACCTTGTCGGTTTCATTGCACGCACCAAATGATAATATTAGAAATAAATCAATGCCTATTAACAAAAAATATGATATTGATGAGCTTCTTAAGGCTTGTAAGTATTATGCCGATACAACAGGTCGCAGAATTTCATTTGAATACGCTATGATTAAAGGTGTTAATGATAGTGATGAATGTGCAATTGAATTGGCAAAACGATTAAAGGGTATTCTTTGTCACGTTAATCTGATTCCTGTCAATAATGTAAGGGAAACGAATTTTATAAAAAGCTCTGTTGAAAGACAGAAAAGATTTATTGATATATTAGCCTCAAGAGGAATTACCGCTACTGTAAGAAGGACTTTGGGTAGTGATATAAATGCCTCTTGCGGACAACTCAGAGCTTCAAAAAGAAAAGAAGGTGAGCATAATTGAAAATTGTTGCTAAAACAGATACGGGACTTGTCCGTTCTTCTAATCAGGACTCTTATGCAGCAGGCGAGTTACCCGGTTCAGTTGCCTGGGCAGTTGTCTGTGACGGAATGGGTGGAGCAGCAGGCGGAAATTTCGCAAGTTCAATGGCTGTAAAATTTATTTCGGAACGAATTTCAGCCTCATATCGTCAGGGTATGAGTGATATTTCCATAAAGAATATGCTGACCTCTGCTATAATTGCTGCAAATGTCAGCGTTTACGAAAAAGGTCAGGCGGATTCAGAGCTTACAGGTATGGGAACAACAGTTGTTGTGGCAATTATTGCAAACGAATCTGTTTATATCGCTCACGTTGGTGATTCCCGAGCATATATTTTATCTGACGGAAAGCTTAATCAACTGACTAAAGACCATTCTTTTGTTCAGGAAATGGTTGATAACGGAAAACTGACTCCTGACGAGGCTAAAGATGACCCGAGAAAAAATTATATAACACGTGCTCTTGGCGTAAATCCTGATGTCCGTGTTGATTTCTGTCAGGAATATTTATCAGGTGACGAAATTGTTATTTTATGTACTGACGGTTTAACAAATTATGTTAATCCTGAAGAAATCTACGAGCTTACTGATGACGGTAATTTTTATGAATTTGCCGAAAGACTTGTAAACAGAGCCAATAAAAACGGTGGCGGTGATAATGTGACAGTTGTTACATTATCATATTAATCAGGATGAAAGGAGTTAATTAAATGGATAATTTTTGCGGAAAGCGTCTTGACGGACGATATGAAATTAAGGAAATTATTGGCGTCGGCGGAATGGCCGTTGTATATAAAGCTTATGACAATATTGACGACAGAATTGTTGCAATCAAAATTTTGAAGGATGAATACCTTTCAAATGATGAGTTTAAAAGAAGATTTAAAAATGAATCTAAAGCAATTGCAGTTCTTTCTCATCCTAATATAGTGAGAGTTTACAATGTGAGCTTTGGCGACAGAATTCAATATATTGTAATGGAATATGTTGATGGTATAACACTCAAGGAATATATTGAACAGCAGGGTGCTGTTAACTGGAAAGAAGCAGTACATTTTATGGGGCAGATTTTAGCAGCCCTTCAGCACGCTCACGATAAAGGCATTGTACATCAGGATATCAAGCCTCAGAATATTTTGCTTTTACAGGACGGAACAATTAAAGTTACTGACTTTGGTATTGCAAGATTCAGCCGTGCTGATTCAAATACAACATCTGATAAAGCAATCGGTTCAGTTCATTACATCAGCCCTGAACAGGCTCGTGGCGAGATTACCGACGAAAAGGCAGATATTTATTCTGTTGGTGTTGTAATGTATGAAATGATTACAGGTCAATTACCTTTCCAATCCGAAAGTGCTGTTTCTGTGGCAATTATGCAGCTTCAGAACGAAGCAAAAAGACCTCGTGAAATCGTTGCTACAATACCTATGGGGCTTGAGCAGATAACAATGCGTGCTATGCAGAAAAATCCAAACAGCCGTTACAGGTCTGCAGCAGAAATGCTTATGGATATTAATGATTTCAAGAGAAATCCGTCAATTAAATTTGATTATTCATATTTTGTTGACCAGGAGCCTACAAAGTATATAAGAACAAACAATCTTTCTAACAGAGAACAGCGTTTTGCAAATGATAATAATGCTCAGGTTGCCGAAAAGAGCTCAATGAACAAAACAACTGCTGTAATGATGGGTGCTGTTGCAGGTGTTGTTGTTCTTGCACTTATTATTGGTGCAATTCTTTTTGGTATCAGAAATAAAAAAGTGGAAGTTCCTAATTTTTCAGGCTTTAATTATTACACACAAATCGAAAACGAGAAAAAATATACTGATTTGTTTAAATTTGAGATTGAAATGATTGAAAATTCCACATTGGATGACGGAACTGTTATTTCACAAGACCCTCTTTCAAGCACAAAGGTTGACAAGGGTTCTACAATAACACTTACTATTGCACAGAAAAACAGTATTCTTCTTGATACTTCTATTATCGGAATGACAGAAGAAAAAGCAAAGTCATACTTGAATCAAAGAGGTATTATTTCAACTGTTATTTCCGAATATTCCGAAACAGTAACTCCGGGCTGTGTTATTAAAACAAATCCTGAAATCGGTTCAACAGTAAAAATTGGTTCAGAGGTTACACTTTATATTGCAACCGATACTAAAGAAACTGTAAAGATGCCTGATATTCAGGGTACAACAAGAGAAATGGCCGAAGAACAGTTAAAGGCAGTTGGATTAGAAGTTGGTGTTGTAACAGAGGTCAACAGTGAATTAGAGGCAGGAGTTGTTGTTCAGCAAAGCGTTGAAAAAGATGCTGATGTGCCTGTTGGTTCAAAAATTGACTTTACAGTAAGTAACGGTATTCCTCCTGAATCTTCAGTTGATGTTTTTGTTACTTTACCTTCTGTAAATAAAACAGGTATTCTCAAAATTTATATTAACAGCGTATTGTTCTTTACATCAGAGGAGCTTTATCTTGACGGTGCAACAAAGCAGTTCACTTTGACAGGTTCAGGTGCTGAAAACAGTTATACAATTACAATTGATGATTCTCCAATTCAAAAAGGTATGGTTGACTTTTCACAAGACCCTGCTGTTATAACAGAGGTTGAAGAAATCACCTTTGATAATAAGGTTGTATTGAACAATGTTGTCGGTATGTCTCAGCAGGAGGCTGTTGATAAGCTCACAATGGCAGGTTTTAAAGCGGAAAATATCGAAACAATCAAGCAGAGCAGTACAACAGTTCAGGAAGGTGTTGTTATTTCACAGGTTCCTGTGTCTGACGGTACAACTAAATTTTCAACAAATGAGTCAATAACCTTGGTTGTAAGTTCAGGAGCACCTGCAACAAATTAACTATGTCTATGAATAAATTTAAGGGTATTATTACAAAAGGTATTGGCGGCTTCTACTATGTTGAGGTCGCCAATGCGATATATGAATGTAAAGCAAGAGGGATTTTCAGAAAGAACAGAATTACGCCTCTTGTGGGTGATACAGTTGAAATTTCTGTTAATGAAAATGCAGAGAACACAATTGACTCTATCTGTGAACGAAAAAATTCTCTTAACAGACCTCCTGTATCAAATATTGACAACTTAATTATTGTTGTGTCAACAGTTGAACCAAAACCTAATTATTTTGTCATTGATAAACTTATTGCAACTGCTGAATATAAAAATATTGAGCCTTATATTGTTATTTCAAAAACTGATTTGTCATCATTTAATGAAATTTTTGATGTTTATAAACAGAGTGGAGTTACTGTAATTCCACTTGAAAATGATGAGTCCCTTCTGAAAATCAAGGATATAATGAAAGGTAAAATCACCGCATTTACGGGAAATTCAGGTGTTGGCAAAACTACACTTTTAAATCGCCTTGACAGCACTCTCAATTTATCAACAGGGGCTATCAGTGATAAGCTTGGTCGCGGTCGCCATACAACCCGTCAGGCACAGCTTTTTAATGTCTGTGGCGGATATGTTATTGATACACCCGGTTTTTCATCATTTGAATTTGAGAAAACTGAAATTATCAAAAAGGATGATTTGCCATATTGCTTCCGAGAATTTAAGGAGTATTTAGGTACTTGCAAATTCACATCCTGTGCCCATGTTAATGATAAGGGTTGTTCAATCTGTGAAGCAGTAGCAAAGGGTGAAATCAGCAAAACACGACACGAAAATTATATACAGATGTATAATCAGGCAAAGGAAATTAAAGAATGGGAACTTTAAAGGACAGATGTGTTATTATTGGTGGTGGCGAATGTACTGCCGAATTATTAAAATCTCATATAACTTTAAATGATTATGTAATCTGTGCTGACGGTGGATATGATACTGCAATAAAACAAGGTATAATTCCCGACCTTTTAATAGGCGATTTTGACTCAATAAAAGCCGTTCCTGAAAATGTTAATAAGATTACTTTACCGGTTGAAAAAGATGTTACAGACTCTGTTGCAGCCTTTAATGAGGGCTTGAAGCACGGTTTTGAATCCTATCTGCTTTTTGGCGGAACAGGTGGCAGATTTGAACACACTTACGCAAATATTTCCCTTATGGCGAATGCTTCAAGAAGAGGAATTGCTTTTGAAATTATTGATGATAAGCATATTTTCAGAAGCATCACAAATTCTTCTGTTAAAATAAAGAAGAAAGAAAATCAGCAGATTTCAGTTTTCGCTTACGGAAGCAAAGCCAATAGCGTAACTTTAAAAGGACTTTATTATCCTCTTAACGACTATTCACTTGACCCTTTTGACGGTGCTTTGGGAACGAGTAATCATATTATCCGAGATTATTGTGAAATTACAGTTAAAGACGGCACACTTATTATAATAGAAACTCAGGTGTAACAAATAAAACCTCCTTGCGTATAATGTAGTAAATACATACGCAGGGAGGTTATTTTTATGGGAAGAAAAAGAAATTTCAAGGGAATTATATTTGTTGCATTAGGCTTAGGCTTTCTCATATCTCTTATTCTTCCCGAAAAAGCAATCATTGTAATTCTCGCAGTTGCACTTGTGCTGTGCGGAATAACACTCTGCAAAGGTTAGGGGAGAATAGTGAGTGAAGGTAGTAGTATTGAAAAGCCCAAAACTTTTAGGCGGAATATTGCGGAAAATATTTGGTATTAAAAAGACAGAAATACAATAAAATATCGGAGTTTGTAGGGATAAACCAATACCCGTTGATATCACGGTAGGGCGGGGTCTTGACCCCGCCGAAAGTCAACACACGAACCAATAACGGCGGGGTCAAGACCCCGCCCTACCCGAAATATATTAATTGCATATTATCCCGACAAATTATAATTTGATTAAATATTCAATTACAAAGCTATATTAAAAAGAGTGTGGATTTTCTTCCACACTCTTAATCTTTTGTATTTTTAATTCTTCAAACTCTGTAACGGTGCAGGGATTCTACCGCCACGGTTAATGAATTTAGCAGGGGAGGCTGTATTCAATTTCATAACAGGACCGTATCCTAAAAGTCCGCCGAAATTAAGTGTATCACCAATATTCTTACCAATAGCAGGGATAAGTCTTACTGCGGTTGTCTTTGAGTTCACCATACCGATTGCAGCTTCGTCAGCAATAATACCTGAAAGTACCTCTGCTGTTGTGTCACCGGGAACAATAATCATATCAAGACCAACGGAGCAAACACAAGTCATAGCTTCAAGTTTTTCAATAGTCAAAGCACCGCTTGCCGCCGCTGCAATCATACCTGCATCTTCAGAAACAGGAATAAATGCACCTGAAAGTCCGCCAACGTGTGAGGATGCCATAACTCCGCCTTTTTTAACTGCATCATTAAGAAGTGCAAGACAAGCAGTTGTACCGTGAGCACCGCACTGTTCAAGACCCATTTCTTCGAGAATATATGCAACAGAGTCACCAATTGCAGGAGTTGGAGCAAGGGAAAGGTCAACAATACCAAACGGAACATCGAGTCTTTTTGAAGCTTCACAAGCAACTAACTGACCCATTCTTGTAATCTTGAATGCAGTACGCTTTACCATATCTGCAATTTCTGTAATATTTGCTTCAGGAATTTTTGAAATTGCTGAACGTACAACACCGGGACCTGATACACCGACATTAATTACGCAGTCAGGCTCGCCGACACCGTGAAAAGCACCTGCCATAAATGGGTTA
Source organism: uncultured Clostridia bacterium (assembly GCA_937906895.1). GTDB lineage: Bacteria > Bacillota > Clostridia > Oscillospirales > Acutalibacteraceae > Fimenecus. Next base: position 63,017 of record CALCTT010000063.1, read on the forward strand.
TCTTCAGGAGCATTACAGAATACAACAAGCTTAGCAGGACCGATACAACCTTTATTTGCAGTAACCTCTGCTGACTCTTTAATAATCTGTCCCATAAGTTTAACTGCGTCCATATTGATACCGGCTTTTGTTGAACCGATATTAACTGATGAACAGATGTGTTCAGTTACATCAAGAGCTTCGGGAATACTGCGGATAAGAGCTTCATCACCTGCAGCAAAGCCTTTTTGCACAAGTGCAGAATATCCGCCGATAAAGTTGACACCTACCGTCTGTGCAACTCTCTCAAGTGTTTTTGCATAAAGCACAGGGTCTCCTTTGCCCGAGGCTAAAATCATAGATATAGGTGTTACCGATATTCTCTTATTGATAATCGGAATACCATATTCCTTTTCGATATCTTCACCTGTTTTAACAAGCTTTTCTGCCTTTCTTGTCATTTTCTCATAAATTTTGTCACAAGTGGATTTTGCATCACCTGTACAACAATCAAGAAGGGAAATACCCATTGTAATAGTTCTGATATCAAGATTTTCATCCTGAATCATATTAATAGTTTCAAGTATATCGTGTGTATTAATCATTTTAACACCTGCTTATATTCTGTGCATTGAATTGAAAATATCTTCGTGCATAACGTGAATTGAAAGTGACATTTCATTACCGATTGCAGTAATCTTATCTGAAAAATCAGTAAAAGGAACATTAGCTTTCTCTAAATCCACAAGCATAATCATACAGAACATATCCTGTAAAATTGACTGTGAAACCTCAATAACATTAACGCCGTTTTCAGCACAAACGCCTGAAACCTTTGCGAGAATACCGACCATATCTTTACCAACTACGGTGATTATACCTCTCATATTATGTACCTCCAAAAATAAATTGACAACATTTTAACACAAACAATCAAAAAAGTGAATAACTTTTATTAAATATATTTGAAATATTATTGAAATAATATATTGAAATGTAGTAAAATATTTACATATACTTGGAGGTGTCCTGTTATGTACAAGAATATTGTGGATTTGCACGTTCATACAGATAATTCTTTTGACGGAAATCACTCTGCAACTCATTTTTGCGAAAAGGCAGAATTAATGGATTTAAGAGCAATCGCCTTTACAGACCATTGTGAGGTTGACCAGTTCAGAGGCGACTCCGCTTATGAAAAACGAATTTTTCAGGCATTTTTTGAAATTTCAAAGGTGCGTTCAGCTTTTCGCGGAAAACTTTTAGTTCTTAACGGTATTGAACTCGGACAACCTGTATATGATGTTGAAACAGCCAACAGTATTGTGAACAGATATGATTACGACCAGATTATCGGCTCAGTCCATAATCTTCGTGGCGGTGAAGATTTTTACTTTATGGAAAATCTTTCAATGGATGAAGCAGAAAAACTTTTAAAAGAGTATTTTAATGAAATTATCAATATGCTTCATTGGGGCAACTTTGATGTCCTTGCTCATCTCACATATCCTTTGAGATATTTCTATTCAAAATCAAATTTGGATATAGACCTTAATAAGTTTAAAAAGCAGATTGATGAAATACTTTTACTTACTGCAAAATCGGAAAAAGCACTTGAAATTAACACGGCTGCACTTCGTCAACCACTTAATAAATTATCACCCGAGGTTGACGTACTGAAACGCTTTAAGGAGCTTGGCGGTAAATTCCTTTCAGTAGGCTCCGATGCTCATTATGCAGAGCATTTAGCAGCCGATATTGATATGGCTTACAGTGCTGCGTTAGAGGCAGGATTTGACAGTATTACATTTTTTGAGAAGCGTACTCCTATGCAGATGAAAATTGAAAGGTCGTGATTAGCGTGAAAAATCACGCTAATCCAAATTATATGTCCCTCGAAATTTGAAAATGTCAAATTTCGAGATGGACGAACTTTCCATCACGCCTTATCCAGCTACAGTAAGGAGTGATATAATTTTTTCAAGAAATTTGTAGCTGGAAAGGCTATGGAAATTAATATGAAAGTTAAAGTTGCAGCAAAAATCAATTTAATGCTTGATATTTTAAAAAAACTTGATAACGGTTATCATTCACTTTTTATGATAATGCAGTCAGTTGATTTGTACGACACCATAAGTGTTGAGAAGAATAGTGAAAATAGAATTGTAATCAAATGTGATACAGAGGGTGTTCCTTGTAACGAAAAAAACATAGTGTATAAATGTGCTGACGCTTTCTTTAATGCACTTTCAATTGACGACATGGGGATTACAATAACAATTGAGAAAAGCATTCCAATGGCTGCAGGAACAGCAGGAGGAAGTGCTGACGGTGCAGGTGTTTTGTATTGCTTGAATAAGCTTTATAACACAAATCTTTCACAAAAACAGCTTTGTGAAATCGGCGGAAAAGTCGGTGCAGATATTCCTTTCTGCCTTATTGGCGGAACTGCAGTTTGCTTAGGTACGGGAACAATCGTTGCTCCTACAACTGATTTACCTGACTGCTATATCGTCCTTTGTAAGCCTCAACAGGATGTTTCAACACCTGAGGCTTATGCACAGTTTGATTCCCTTAACCGTGTCCGTCACCTTGACAGAATTTCAATGGTTGATGCTGTTGCTGACGGTGATTACGAAAAAATCTGCAGTTTATGCGGTAATGTGTTTGAACAGGCTGTTGAAGTACCGAAACGACCACACATTAAAGGTGTTATGCGAAAATCAGGTGCTGATGCTTGTGTTATGAGTGGTAGCGGTCCGACAGTTTACGGTATCTTCAGCGATAAAGAGAAAGCAGAGGACGCTTTTAATAAGTTATCAAAAAAATATGACAATGTTTATCTTTGCAAACCTGCAAAAAATGGTGTTATTGAGATTTAATGTAATAACAGGAGAGGGAATATTATGAAAAAATATGATGTTTTTGTTGTAGGAGCATCCACAACAGGATGTTGGTTTGCTCATAAAATGGCTGAACAAGGGTTTAATGTTCTTGTAATTGAAAAAAATCTTCCTGATTATGTATCAAGGGAATATGATGTTTTCCACATGGGTAAGGCTGATATGGAAAGATTTGATATGATTATTCCTGAAGAAGACAGTCCTTTGCGTGAATTTTGTTTCAGTCATTCCACAATGGTATCACCTTACGGCAATTATCCGAAAGCCTGTGCTGAAGCCCCTGTGATAGGACTTCATAAGCACGATTACATAATGATGATGGCTGACAGAGCGAAAAGTGCAGGTGCAGAAATCATTTATGGTGCATCATTTACAGACTTTATTTATGAAAACGGTAAAATTGTCGGTGCAAAGTATAAAACAGAAGACGGTGAATGTGAAGCGTATGCACGAATTGTTGCTGACTGTTCAGGTATTCCTGCCGTAGCTCGTACAAAGCTTCCCGACACATCAGTTGTTGGTAATTTTAAGCTTACAAACAAAGACATTCTTTATGTTGTTCTCTATTATGCAGAATACATTAAAAATGACTTTAATCCAAGAGATTTGGACGGATTTTTCCTTTCATATAAATCCTGGTCAGCACCGTCTGACAATCCAAACGGTGCAATTTTAGGTATCGGTGCATTTTACGGTTATGCTTATGCCGAAGAAATCTTTAAAGAAGATTTTATGAAAAACGTTAATTTCCCTGAATACAAGGTCCAGAGAGTGGAAAAGGGAATGACACCTTATCATATTTCTGCATATTCACTTGTTGATGACGGATTTATAGCCCTTGGTGATGCTGCTTGTCATACAAAACCAACTTGTGGCGAGGGCTGTACATCATCACTTGTTGCAGGTGAAATTGCAGTTGAGGTTATCTCAAATCTCTTGAAATCAGATAAATACCTTACAAAAGAGAGAATGTGGAGCATTAACAAGCGTTATATGACTGCTCAGGGTAAGGACTTCGACTCAATGCGACCTTTGCTTATGGGAATTATTTCTATGGATTATGATGAGGCAGAATTTCTCTTTAAAAATGATATTATGTTCAGCGAAAAAATCCTCGGCGGTATGGATACAGGTCTTGAACTCGATACAAATGATATTGCAAATATCGTAAAAGGAATTGTAAATGGTATTGCAAAGAAAGACCTTAAGCCAACAACTATTGCAAAGCTTGTAAGAGGACTTTTATACAGTACAAAGGTTGGTACATTATACGACAACTATCCTGCACATTATGAGGATTTTAGTGAGTGGAAAGAAAAAGCAGACAAGCTCTGGACAGAAATCGGACCTGTTGCTGACACCTGCAACCCTGAAATTCTTAAAAAGTTAGGATATGAATAAGAGGCATATTCTATGGCATATTTATTTACACATTTCACAAGTGACAGCACAGGGGATAAGGAGCATATCTGGTTTTCAGTAAGCTATGACGGACTTCATTGGCAGGATATTGGCGGTGAAAAGCCTGTTCTTACATCAAATTCAGGCACAAAAGGTATCCGTGACCCGTTTATCCTATTCGACGAAAAGCAGAAAAAATATTTTATAATTGCAACTGATTTGCTTACCACAAGTGGCAGTTGGGATGATTTTGCAAATCGTGGAAGCCGTTCACTTTTAGTATGGGAGTCAGAGGACTTAATTAATTGGAGCGATGAGCGACTTGTTGAGGTTGGTATTCCCGAGGCAGGATGCGTATGGGCACCTGAAGCAGTTTTCTGCAAAGAAAAAGATATGTGGTTCGTGTTCTTTGCAAGTAATGTGAAAGAAAAAGGCGACAAGGAGCCTAAACAGAGAATTTACGGAACATTCACAAAGGATTTCAGGGAATTTACCGAAACATTCAAATATATGGATTACGAAAATGCATTAATTGATACAAATATTGTTTGGGATAACGGTTGGTATTACAGATTTTCAAAAGATGAAACAAACAAATACATCATAATTGAACGAAGTGAAAATCTTATCGGTGACGGTTATGAGAGAATAAACAGCGAAACTCTTGATAACTTCTTTGGTCTCGAAGGCCCTGAAGCATTTTATCTTGATGACAAGCAGATGTGGTGCTTGATGGCCGACCATTATCACGGTAATCACGGTTATACACCATTTTTAACAAAAGACTTGTCAAGTGGTGATTTCAAACAGCTTTCACCTAAAGAATATGACTTGGGCAACCGTAAAAAACGCCACGGCGGTGTCATAAAAATTCAAGATAATGTGGCTGAAATGCTGATAAAACACTACAAATAGTGACAAATATGTAAAATTTATGTTAAATATATTGCATTTTTTGTGCTATTATGGTAAAATTTAGGCATTAATAAAAATAGGAGATGATTTTTATGAAAAAATCAAAGAAATTATTTGCAGTCCTTATGGCACTCGTAATGATTATTACAGCAGTTCCAATGATGACTGCAATGGCAAAAGAAGAACATAAACACGAATATGTGTTACAGGAAGGTGCTACTGAAGCAACTTGTACTGAAGACGGTGTAGCAACATATAAATGTGCTTGCGGTGATGTTAAGGTTGCAGTTGCTAAAAAGTTGGGCCATCAGACACCGGGTCCTGTTACAGTTAATGATAATACTCATTCAAGAGTTTGTGTTCGTTGTGGAAAAGTTGCTGAAACTGAACATAATTTTAACTCACTAATAAAGAATGATGAACGTAATAAGCCAGCTACTTGTAAAGAAGAAGGTGTACAGGTATATAAATGTACAGGTTGTTCAGCAAGAACATTAAAAGCTGTTCCTAAACTTACACATAGTTTTACAGAAGTAGTTCCTAACGGTGATGTACACGTTGGTACTTGTAATCTTTGTGGAACAATCACAGAAGCTCACACATGGGATGAAGGTGTTGAAACAAATCCAGTTATGTGCCATGCAGACGGTGAAATGACATATACATGTACAGGCTGTGGTATTACAAAGAAAGAAGTAATCAAGGCTGGTCATAAAATGGTAGAAGATGCAACAAGTATCAATGACAAAGAACATAAATATGAATGTTCAAGAGATAAGTGCGGTTATTCAACAACAGAAGCACATAGCTTTATTATAGTTATGAAGAATAAAAAGCCTGTGATTGAAGAAGCTACTTGTGAGAAGACAGGTACTGTTCTTATTAAGTGTGAAGGCTGCGATTACGAAGATACATTAACAATTGCAAAAGCAAAGCACACTTTTGGTGACTTTGAAAAGTATGATGATGAAAAGCACGCACAGAAATGTGAAGTTTGTAAGGTTGTAGCATACGCTGACCATACATGGGATGAAGGTAAGGTTACAAAAGAACCTACTCATGAGGAAGAAGGCACAAAGGTATATACATGTACATCATGTAAAGAAACAAAAACTGAAACAATTGCTAAGCTTCAGTTTGTTCTCGGTGATGTAAACAAAGATGGTGATATTACAGCAACGGATGCTCGTATTGTTCTTCAGAATGTTGCAGGTTTAAGAGAGTTTGATAATGCAGAAAAGGAACTTGCTGATATTAATAAGGACGGTAATGTTACAGCAACAGATGCTCGTATCATCCTTCAGATTGTTGCAGGTTTAAGAGAAGCTTAATCTAAATTTTAATTTAATTTTACGGAGTCAGCAATGGCTCCGTTTTTTATTGGTTTAATAATGAATTGGAGTTTGTAGGGGATGAAATTGTAGGGGACGATGCCCACATCGTCCCGTCCCAAAGCGTACTATTAAACCACATCGGGTCGCTGTGGACAGCGACCCCTACATTGTGAACATCCCGACAAATTATAATTTATCATTAATTATATATTTTTACGCTTTACACTTTCCATTTTCTGCCCCCTATACACTACATCTTGTGATTGAAAAAAAATCAAATCTATGATATAATATTTTTCCTATATTATCGCAAAAAGGAGGGAAAGATATGTTCAAGGTTTCACCAAAGGTATATTCATCAATGTTCTCGTTACCAACGGAAATTGCTGACAAATGCCTTAAATTCGCAAGTGGTGAACAGTTAAAGGTTATTCTTGCAATTTTCAGAAATCCTGAAATCACAATTGATGACATTACAAAAATCACAAATCTTTCTCTCGGTACTGTTAAGGAATGTGTTGAATACTGGACTGATAACGGAATTTTACAGAGTGAGGAAGCGAATACACCTGTTAAAACCGAAATGCAGATTTCAACAGTCGATAAAGTAAAAATGCCACTTCCTGAAATTCAGTTTACTAATCCTAATCAGGCAGAAATCGAAAAAATCCTTAAGAAAAACGGCGCTATGAAACGTCTTTTCAATGAAGCACAGGAGATTTTAGGCAGAACACTCGGTTACAGTATGCAATGTACAATTTATTCAGTTGTCTATCGTTACGGAATTACCCCTGATGTGGCAAACTGTCTTCTCTATTTTGCAAAGAGTATCGACTCAACAAGTCAGAATGATATTTTAAAAATTGCAAAATACTGGGCTGAAAACGGCATCACAGATTTGACATCAGCCGACGATTACATAAACGAAACCGAAAAAGCATTGACCGTTTTCAAGGAACTTGCAGTCCGTACAAATAACGACACAAAAGCACCGACTTTTGCTGTTATGGAGATTTTCTGCGAATGGCTTCGTTGGGGCTACAAAATCAACGAAATCGAAAAAGCATTCAACATTATGAAAGAAGAAAAACAGACAGGTCGCCTTGTGTGGAACAATATCTGTCACATGAACGGAACAATTAAAAATTGGCGTAAGCAAGGGCTTAATACTCTTGAGGACATTGACAAAGGCACAAAGAAATTCCAGAGTAAGGCACAGAAAGCAAAAACTGAAACAAAAGAAACATCATTTGATGTTGCAAAAGCTGTAAAACAATCAAAGCAAAACCGAAAAGATTTTGGTTCTGTTAAGAATAAAAGAAGAAAGAAAAAAGAGGGGGCATAAGGCTTGTCATTTTCAAAAGAAATGCACGAAAAAGCACGTGCAGAGATTAAAAACAGAAGAAATACTGCCGAATATACTGCAAGTCAGCGTAAAAATGAGTTAAGCTTTAAGTACCCTGAATTTCAGTTTATTGAAACGGAGCTTGCAAAAACAGGTCACGAAACTGTAAGAGCATTTTCTTTGCCTAAAGACAAGGCAGAAATAGAGCTAAATCGTATTCGTGAAAAGAACAAACAGCTTCGTGAGGAACGAAAAAATCTTCTTAAGGCGTTGAATTTATCTGAGGATTACCTTGATGTGAAATATACCTGCGAAAAGTGTCAGGATACAGGTGTAGTTGAGGAATATGATGAAGACCGTCGTGTTTCTTATGGCACTAAACTCTGTTCTTGTCACAATGAGCTTCTTAAAAAATATGCAAGTGAGAAAATGTCATCAATGACACCTCTTGAGCTTTCAAGCTTTGAGGATTTCAGCATTGACTATTATCCAAAAAGCAACATTAACGGTGAAAATCCTCATGATGAAATGTTATTGGTTTATAATAGTTGTAAGGATTATGCAGAGAATTTTGATACAGAATCTCCATCACTTTATTTTTATGGCAGAACAGGTCTTGGCAAAACACATCTTTCTCTTGCAATTGCCAACGAAGCACTGAAAAAAGGATATAATGTGCTTTATGGGTCAGTTATTACCTTTCTTAATAAAATAGAAAAAGAAAAATTTGGCAGAGCAGACTCTTTTGAAACAGAGGATGTATTAATTAATGCTGATTTGCTTATTCTTGACGATTTGGGTGCAGAATTTTCAACACCATTTATCGTTTCAGCAATATATAATATAATCAACAGCCGTATTGCTCGTGGAGTTCCTACAATAATCAGTTCCAATTTAAATCTTGAAGAATTGAAATCAAGATACCCTGAAAGTATTGCATCAAGGATTATCGGAAACTTTACAACAGTTGAATTTATCGGAAAAGATATTCGACAGATTATATCAGAGGAATAGTTATTTTATGAAGATTGAGAGATAATCTCAGTCTTCTTTCTTTTTTTGTTGCCAAAATTTCGCCTGTTTATTTGTTTCTGTGTCAATGCCTTTTTCACGTCAAAGCTCACTTGCTTTTCTTCTTCCGCAGAATGGTCTGTGTGAGGTTTTTTATTGTAAATCGAATTAGAATATGACTTTTGCGAAAACTTGTCCTGTGGCGTCTGAACAGCAGAATATGTACTCTTGTTTTCTGTGCAAATATCATTTACATAAATCTTAAGTGGCAGACCTCTTTTTTGATATTCCTTACGAATAAGTCCTACTTTTTCAAGATTATCCAAAATTATCGATGCTGTAGATTTGTTACATCTTATATCCTTTGTAATTTGGTCATTTGAATAATAGATAAATATTCCATTTTTATCAGAAAAATGTGTTAAATTAGATTTTGAAATATTTGCTCTATTTAGCATTAACATATACAATAATAATTCTTTAGAAGATAAGTCTTTATATTTGTCATCATAAATTATCTCTAACGGAAAAATTGCGTATTTTTTATTGTTTTCTATAAAAACACCTCCCATATATAGGCCGGAAAACCGATTTCGTCCCGGGAAATGTGGGACGATTTTAAAAATTCGGCTTTTTGTTTACAGAATATTTACATTTGAAGGTGTTTTTAGATAATAACTAACTATAAAATCATCAAAATAAATAAATAGTTAACCGGTTATCTATTTTGAGAAATTATATATTATTTTTATATTATTTATATATTTTTTTTAGATACGGAAATAGGGTATGGTCGATACGGAAATAGGGTATGGTCGATAC
>CALCTT010000064.1 GCA_937906895.1 uncultured Clostridia bacterium
CGCGAGAGGATATGCTGCACCAACTGGAAAAGATCTAATTTGTATTCCAGCATTTTCGGATATTGAGATTGATGGCGAAGAAAGAACTGCTATTAAATTAATCGTTGAGACTAGATAATAGAATTAAAAAAAATATTTAGTAGTAAGTGTTGAGACATTTACTACTTTTTATTTGTAGATATTGAAAAAAAATGTAAAAAGTAATAAAATATTATCATATGAAACAAATTAAATAATATTTACATATAATACTTTGAAGGTGTTTAAAATGAAAAGTAGTTTACCAATAATTGAAACAGAAAGATTAATATTGCGAGAAATAACGGAAAATGATATCCTTGATATGCATGAATATGCGCAAATTCCATATGTTGGTCCTGCTGCTGGTTGGGAGCCTCATGGAAGCCTTTCTCATACAAGAGAAGTTATTAAAAGTTTTAATCGAAAACCTCAATATGGTCAACTAGGAGTTTATGCAATTATTTTAAAAGAAAATATGAAAATGGTAGGAACCGTTGAACTTCACACATATACTCGTGATTTTAAGGCCGAATTAGGTTATACTGTAAGCCCATATTATTGGGGAATGGGAATTGCTGTTGAAGCATCAAAAGAAGTTATTAAATGGGGATTTAACGTTTTACATTTAAAGCGCATTGAATGTTGTTGCTTCAGTGATAATAATCAATCACGTCGTGTTTGTGAAAAATTGTTATTCCGTTATGAAGGTTTAAGAAGAAAGGGATATAAATTATATAATGGTTATATTGGTGATCTAGATTGTTATGCAATGGTAGATGATGAATATCAAGAAATCATTAAGAGTAATTTATGGAGTAAATAGATGACATTAAATTCATTTATCCAAAGTAATATTAATATATACCCTTTAATGGAGAAGTTAGATATTTATAAATTAATATTTCAAGTTAATTTTTTAGTTGGACATTTAGTTGATTATGGTAATGTTAGTAAATATTTAGATGAAGAATTATTAAATTGTAATAATGAATTTTCAAAATATCTTTTATATGAATAATTCATAAAACAACAACCCCACTGCATAAACTGTAAAAAATGCAGTGGGGGATTACTATGAAATTCACAAAAATGCACGGCGCAGGAAATGACTATATTTATATTGATTGCTTTGATGAATATGTCGAGAATCCTGAAGAAATGTCGAAACAATTAAGTGACAGACATTTTGGCATTGGTGCCGATGGAATTGTTTTAATAAAACCGTCAATCATTGCAGATTGCTCAATGAATATTTATAATGCAGACGGTAGTCAGGCAGAAATGTGCGGGAATGCAATCCGTTGTGTTGCAAAGTACATATATGACAACAAGAAAAAACGAGACAGAATAAAAATCGACACTTTAAGTGGAATAAAAGTGGTCGAGGTACACTCAAAAGACGGAAAAGCCATTGGTGGCACAGTGAATATGGGGAAACCAATTCTTAACGGACGTCATATTCCTACGCGATACGGAATGAGTGTTGTGAAAGACCAGATTCTTGACATTGACGACAATGATTACAAAATTACCTGTCTTAGTATGGGGAATCCTCATTGCGTAGTATTTTGTGGTGATGTAGATAGATTAGATTTGAATAAAACCGGACCTCTTTTTGAGCATCACGAGATGTTTCCTGAAAGGATTAACACAGAATTTGTGGAGATTGTAGATGAAAATCATCTTAAATTGCGTGTATGGGAAAGAGGTAGTGGAGAAACTCTTGCTTGTGGCACAGGTGCTTGTGCTGTGGCAGTAGCATCCGTTATTAAAGGCATTTGTCGCAAAGAAGAAAAAATAAAAATTCAAGCTCGTGGTGGTGTTTTATCAGTTAAATGGCACAAGGATGATAATGTGTATTTAACAGGTGAAGCTGTTGAAGTTTTCACGGGAGAAATAAAGATGTAAAAAATATTGTCGGAGGGACAATTATGAAAATAAATGACAATTTCTTAAAAATCCAGAGTTCTTACCTTTTCTCAAACATTGCAAAAAAGGTAAATGCTTATGTTGCAGCAAACCCTGACAAGCCTATTATTCGTCTGGGTATTGGTGACGTAACTCGTCCACTCGCAGATGCTTGTATTGAGGCTATGCACAAGGCTGTTGACGAAATGGCAGACGAAAAAACATTTATGGGTTATCCACCTGAATATGGTCACAAATGGCTTTTAGATGCTATTAACGAGAATGACTACAAAGCACGTGGAGTAGAACTTGATAACAGTGAAATCTTTGTTTCTGACGGTGCAAAGAGTGACTGCGGCAACATTGGTGACATTTTCTCAACGGATAATAAAGTTGCAGTTTGCGACCCTGTTTATCCTGTTTATGTTGACACAAATGTTATGAGTGGTCGTTCAGGTGATAAAACAGCAGAAGGCTGGAGCAATATCTACTATATGCCTTGTAATGCTGAAAACAACTTCTTACCTGAACTTCCAAAGGAAAAAGTTGATATTATCTATCTTTGCTTCCCAAACAACCCAACAGGTATGGCAGCAACAAAGGATGAGCTCAAAAAGTGGGTTGATTATGCAAATGAAAACGGCGCAGTAATCCTTTTTGACTCGGCTTATGAGGCATTTATCACAGAAGATAATGTTCCACATTCAATTTATGAAATCGACGGTGCAAAATCTTGCGCTATTGAGTTCAGAAGCTTCTCAAAGACAGCTGGTTTTACTGGTGTTCGTTGTGGTTACACAGTTGTTCCACACGATATTAAGGTTGACGGAGTTGAGCTTAACGCACTCTGGGCAAGACGTCAGGCAACAAAGTTCAACGGTGTTTCATATATCACACAAAGAGCAGCAGAGGCTGTTTACAGTGAAGAAGGTAAAAAGCAGGTTCGTGAAATTATTGCATATTATCAGAACAATGCAAAAATCATATACAACGGACTTAAAGAATGTGGCTTCACAGTGTATGGTGCAGTTAACTCACCTTATGTATGGCTCAAAACTCCTGACGGAATGAGCAGCTGGGAATTTTTCGACACACTTCTTGAAAATATTCAGGTTGTAGGAACTCCTGGTGAGGGCTTCGGTCCAAGTGGTGAGGGTTATTTCCGACTCACAGCATTTGGCTCAACAGAAAATACAATTAAAGCAGTAGAAAGAATCAAAAACTACTTCTGTAAATAAGAAAAATAAGACCTACTCTTCGGAGTAGGTCTTTTGCTTTTATTTGTTTATAACATTTTGTGGTGTGCCGTTTAAGTAAGCGAAGATGTTTTCTTTTAAAATATTCATAAGCCTTTCTCGTGTTTCAAATCCTGCCCATGCGATATGAGGGGTAATAAAGCAATTTTTTGCAGAAAGTAATGGGCTATCTGCCTTTGGTGGCTCAACAGTCAAAACATCAAGACCTGCACCACGAAGTTTTTCGTTGTTTAAAGCCTCTGCTAAATCTTTATCGTTAACAACAGGTCCACGGCTTGTATTAATAATGATTGCACCATCTTTGCATTTATCAATAAAATCTTTGTTAACAAGTCCGGTTGTTTTTTCTGTCAACGGACAGTGGAATGAGATAATATCACTTGTTTTTGCAAGAGTTTCCATATCAACCCATTTGAAGTTTTTACGGTGACTCTGGTCGGTTTCGTGACCTGAAACGGCAACAATATTCATTTTAAATGCTTCTGCAATATCTGCAACTGCCTGACCAATCTGACCAAAACCTACAATTCCAAGAGTTTTACCACACAATTCTGTCAAAGGAGTTTTCCAATAGCAGAAATCAGGACAAGTAGTCCAGTCACCATTTTTAACGCTTTCGCTATGAAGACCAACAGCATTTGTAATTTCAAGAATAAGAGAAAAAGTCAATTGAGCAACAGCGTTAGTTGAGTAAGCAGGAATGTTTGAAACAGGGACACCAATTTCTTTTGCATATTCCCAGTCAACAATGTTATATCCCGTTGAGAGAAGGGCAATATATTTAAGATTATTAAGCTTGGAAAGAGTTTCTTTTGTAAGTGGAGTTTTGTTGGTGAGAATAATATCAGCACCCTCACATCTTTCAAGTATTTTCTCTTGTGGAGTACGGTAATGAATTTCACAATCTCCTAATTTTTCAAGCCATTCCCAAGATAAATCACCCGGGTTTAATGCATATGAATCAAGCACTACGATTTTCAAAAAATCACAACCTTTTATGTAGGATTTATAACACATAATATTCTACCATATTTTAATATAATATAACAATAAAAACATTGACCTTTTTTAATAAATATTATAAAATTAATATGTATGTAAATTTCTTATATGGTGAACTTAATGGAAAAGAAAAACCTGAACAGAAAAAGGGTGTTATATGCCACGTCAATCGGACTTTTTGTTGCAGCCGTAGTAATTGCGGTTATTACTGTTATTATGAGCACAAAGGTTGCCGAAGGTGGTTGGGCAGAATTTTTACACGCTTTGGATAAACTACAAACTTCTATTCAGGCACTGGAGAACAGATGGCTGATTGTTCTTGCTTTGATGGGAGTATATATATTAAGAGGATTTTTGCCGATACCATTCCCGTTTCTTCTCATTATGACCGGTGTTATGTTCCGTCCTGTTAATGCTATTTTAATCAATACGGCAGGTACAACCATAGTTTTTGTAATAAACTATTTCTGGGGAAGATTTACCGGTGGTGGAGTGGCAATTAAGAAACTGGAAAAGTACGACAATGTAAGAGAAATGATGGCTCATCACGGAAAGACAAAATTAGGTGTCCTTGTGGCATTGAGACTCATTCCGTCAGTTCCATTAAATCTTGTCAGTAAGACATATGGTGGAATGAAATATCCTCTTTATGACTTTTTAGTAGCATCGCTTTTAGGATTTTTCCCCAAAATCTGGACATATTCCGTAATGGGTGGAAATATCAGTCAGCCATTTACCTGGAAGTTTATGGGTCCGATTATTGTGCTGTTAATTTTGTCGGGTGTAGTAACCTTGATTGTGAATATTACCTTGGAGAAAAGAAAAGGAGAAAATAAAAATGAAAATTCAAATGCTTAAAGATGCAATTATGAATGGTGAGTTCGACGCTCGTTTTAAGAGAGTTTATGTTACAGATGAGGCTGTTAAAGCTCAGCACGAAAGATATGTAAGCCTTGCAAATGACTTTGCTGAAGTTTTTAGTGAGGACAGGGATGCTCGTCTTTTCTCTGCACCTGGCAGAACAGAAGTTGGTGGTAACCATACAGACCACAACCACGGTAGAGTTCTTGCAGCAGGTATTAACCTTGATGCTATTGCAGTTGCATCAAAGAATGACGAGAATATTGTACGTGTCAAATCACGTGGATACAAAATGGACGTTTGCGACATTTCTGACCTTGAAATCAAGGAAGACGAGAAAGGCCATTCACCTGCTCTTGTTCGTGGTATGTGTGCAGGTTTCCTTAAATATGGTTACAAAATCGGTGGTTTTGACGCTGTAACAATGTCAAGTGTGCTTTCAGGCTCAGGTCTTTCATCATCAGCGGCATACGAAGTTCTTGTTGGTACAATGCTCAACTACCTTTACAATGACGGTCAGGTTGATGCTATCACAATCGCAAAAATTGCACAGTATGCTGAAAATGTTTACTTTGACAAACCATGTGGGCTTATGGACCAGATGGCTTGCTCAGTTGGTGGCTTTGTTACTATCGACTTTAACAATCCTGCAGAGCCAATCGTTAACGAAGTTAAATTTGACTTTGCATCATCAGGTCACTCACTTTGCATCGTTGACACAAAGGGCAGCCATTCAGATTTGACAGACGATTATGCTGCAATCCGTAGTGAAATGGAAGGAGTTGCAGGTTGTTTCGGTAAAAAAGTTCTTCGTGAAGTTGATGAGGAAGAATTTAAGAAGAATATTCCTGCTGTACGCGAAAAGGTTGGCGACAGAGCAGTTATTCGTGCAATGCATTTCTTTGCAGATAATGCAAGAGTATTAAAAGAGGTTGATGCTCTTAAAAATGGTGACTTTGAAACATTCAAATCATACATACTTGAAAGTGGTGACTCATCATACAAGTATAATCAAAATGTATTCTCTGTTAAAAAGCCTAAGGAACAGCCTGTTTCACTTGCTTTAGCAGTAAGTGAAAGTATTCTCAAAGGCAAAGGTGCTTGGAGAGTTCACGGCGGTGGATTTGCAGGTACAATTCAGGCTTTTGTTCCAAACGAAATCCTTGCAGATTACAAAAATGCAATGGAGAGCATTTTTGGTGAGGGTTCTTGTTACGTGTTAATCATTAGACCGGTTGGCGGTATAGAAATATAAAATTAAGGTTGATTTAAATGACAACTATTGAACTTTTGGAAAAATTAACTTCCCCTGCAGGTGTTGCGGGGGAAGAAAACAGCTCCTTTGAAGCACTCAAGGGGCTTTTTTCACTGTATGGAGATGTTTCAACTGATGTTTCAGGAAACATAATTATCCATAAAAATGGTACAGGAAAGCATATTCTTCTTGATGCACATCTTGACACAATCGGTTTTGTTGTAACGGGAATCACTGACGATGGTTTTGTCCGTGTACAGAAGGTCGGTGGAGTTGATATGCGTACAGTAGAGGGTATGGAATTGACTTTCCACGGAAAAGAAGATGTTTACGGTGTTGTTTGCACTGTGCCACCACATCTTTCTGACGGAGAAAGCAAGGTTTCAACTGATGGCACTTGTGTTGTTGATATCGGTATGACAAAGGCAGATGCTGAAAAAGTGATTTCTATTGGTGACAGAGCATCATTCAGAAGCAATTTTTCTGTGCTTAATGAAAACAGAGTTTCTTCTCCATATATTGATGACCGTGGTGGAATTGTCGTGCTTTTAAAGGCACTTGAATACACAAAAACAGAAAATGAGATTACGCTTGTCTGCTCTGCTCAGGAAGAAACAGGTGGAACAGGCGCTACTTGCGCATCTTTTAATGCGGATGCTGATTTATCCGTTTCTGTTGATGTAAGCTTTGCAACTACACCTGATTCAAAGGCAAGAGAATGTGGCAAAATGAATGGTGGAGCTATGGTAGGCTTCGCACCAATTCTTGACAGAAATTATACAGAAATGCTTGTTGGAATCGCAAAGGAAAAAGACATTCCATACCAAAAAGAGATTATGAATGGTCGCACAGGCACAAATGCTGACCATATTACAATTTCAAAGGGTGGAGTGCCTTCTGTATTGGTGTCAATTCCAATAAGATATATGCATACTCCTGTTGAAACGGTTGATTTAAGGGATATTGAGTCCTGTGCTAAACTTATTGCAGAGTTTTTGGAAAGGGTGTGAGAGTATGAATTTTGAACTTTTAAAAGCCCTTTGTATGCTCAATGGCACATCAGGTGATGAAAAAAATGTGAGAGATTTTATAATCTCAAAACTTCCAGAAGATTGCGAATACATTGTTGACCCCATTGGAAATCTTATTGTCAACAAAAAAGGTGAAAATACACCAAAAAATAAAGTTGCACTCTTTGCACATATGGACGAGGTTGGATTTATTGTAACATACATTGCTGATGACGGATTTGTCTATGTTGCAAATGTAGGTGGAATTGACAATTCTGCACTTTTCGGTAAGAAAATTACTGTAAATGGTCATATCGGCGTTGTTGGTGGTAAGGCAATTCACCAATGCTCAGGTGATGAAGCAAAGAAAATTCCTGATATTTCCGATATGTGTGTTGATTTTGGTTTTGAAAATAAAGAGATAGCAGAAAAATATCTAAGCCTTGGTGATTTTGGTTATTTTAAATCGGACTTTATTGAGTTTGGAAACGATATGATTAAATCTAAGGCGCTTGACGACCGTCTTGGATGTGCTATTATGCTTGAACTTTTACAGAAGAAGTCAAAAATTAACTATACCTGTGTTTTCACTGTGCAGGAAGAGGTGGGTACTCGTGGTGCTACAGTTTCTGCATACACAGTAAGTCCTGATTATGCCATTGTTATTGAGACAACAACGGCGTCGGATATTCCTGACACACCTGAAAACAAGAAGGTTTGCAAGGTGGGAAATGGTGCAGTGGTATCTTTCATGGACAGAGGCACAATTTACAACAAGGATTTATATAAAAAGGCAAGAGAACTTGCTGATAAAAAGGGAATTCCTAACCAGACAAAGACTGTTGTTGCAGGTGGAAATGATGCTGCTGCAATCCACAAGGCAGCAGGTGGCATAAATACAGTTGCAGTTTCACTTCCTTGCAGGTATATTCACTCTGCATCATCCGTTGGTTGTAAAAAGGATATGGAAGCAGTTAAAGACCTTGTTACTGCCTTGCTTGAGGAGTTTGCAAATGGTTAAGTCCATAGATTTTATTGATAAGTCAATTTTTAACTATCTCGGCAAGGACGATTACGCTGTGTTTATCGCATTAACGGGACTTTGTGATGGAATAAGGCTTAATGACGGCGTTGTATGGGTACAAACTGATGAAACTGAGTGTATTACTGCTGTTGTTGCAACGTCCAGAAGTGGGAAAAGCCTTATTTTTGCCGATGAAAATGCTGATAAAGAAGAATTGAACTTTATTGCAAAAGGCGAAAACGAGATAATAGATAAAAAGTATCTATTAAAAAAATCCGTGTCGCCATTATGTTGTGAAAAAGGTGTTGGCAGGTCTGAATATTGGAAGATAAAAGCTTTAAATAGTTTAGATAGAGAAAAACACGACGAAATTGTAGCCTTTAAAATGATTCTCAACAGTATGAACAAGTGTGAGGGAGAATTGCTATCTGATAATAACGAGATTGTTGGTGGTGGATTCATTACATTTAGTCAAAAAGTATCTTTGATTACAGATGTATATATAAATGAGAAATATCGTGGCCAGGGTTTCGGCAAGGCGATAGTTGAAAAATTACTAAATGCTTCAATAAATGAAGATGTGTATTTGGTGTCTAAGCAACACAATTTAGATTTTTATAAAAAATGCGGTTTTGAAATCGTTAAAGAAATATATGACTACAAAGGATAATGCAAAATGTTTTTTGAAATTAGTGAGAGAGTAAAAGAACTTTCTACAGTTGCTTTGAAAAAGGCAGAAACAGTTTTCGGAGGAATCGACGAAATAACAGAATATAACCAACAAAAAGTGCTTTCTGCATTTATCAGAAACCGTGTTGATGAAACAGATTTCAACACATCAACAGGCTATGGCTATGGTGATAAGGGCAGAGAAAAGCTTGATGCGCTTACTGCTGATATTTTTGGTGCAGAGAGTGCTATAATTCGTTCAGGCGCACTCGCTAGTGGTACACATACTCTTGCGGTTTGTCTTTATGGAATCTTGCGCCCAAACGACACAATGCTTTGTGTAACAGGTGCACCTTATGACACTCTTCACTCAACAATTGGTCTTGGTGGCAAAAATATGGGCGACGGAACACTTGCTGATTTTGGAGTAACATACCAACAGATTGATTTGTATAATGACGAGCTTGATTATAAATCTATTGAAGAATGCGCAAAAGATAAAGATGTCAGAATGGTTTATATTCAGCGTTCTCGTGGATATTCACTTCGTCACACAATTTCTATTGATGAAATTAAAAGGGTTTGTGAAATTGTACATAGAGTTAACAAAAGAGCAATCGTTATGGTTGATAACTGCTATGGTGAATTTACAGAGAAACTTGAGCCAACAGAAGTTGGTGCAGATTTGATGGCAGGTTCACTTATTAAAAACGCAGGTGGCGGAATTGCTTCTTGTGGTGGATATATTGCAGGTCGCAAGGATTTGGTTGAACTTTGTGGATATCGTCTTACAACTCCGGGACTTGGCATTGAGGTTGGTGCAACTCTTGGACAGAACAGAAGTCTTTTCATGGGGCTTTTCAATGCTCCACATGTTGTTGGGGAAGCACTTAAAACTGCAGTTTTCGCAGCATCAATTTATACTGAGTTAGGTTTTAAAGTTACTCCAACAGTTGAAGAAACTCGACATGACATTATTCAGGCAATTTGCCTTGAGACTCCTGAAAATCTTATTGCATTTTGTCAGGGACTTCAAAAAGGTGCTCCGGTTGACTCATATGTAACTCCCGAGCCGTGGGATATGCCAGGATATGATAATCAGGTTATTATGTCTGCAGGCGCTTTCACATCAGGTTCATCCATTGAGCTTTCTGCTGATGCACCACTTCGTGAGCCATATGCTGTATGGATGCAGGGTGGACTTAATTTCCACAGTGGAAAAATCGGTGTAATGCTTGCAACAGAAGAACTTTTGAAAAGAGGTCTTATAAAATGAAATTGATGCACCTTAAAAGTGGTACGGATGTACGTGGTGTTGCAGTTGCAACAGATAAATATCCTGAAATTCAGTTGACTGACAATGTGGTGAAATATATTTCAACAGCTTTTATCAGGTTTTTGAGTGGAAAAACAGGCAAGGCATATTGCGATTTAACTGTTTCGGTTGGTCACGATTCAAGAGTGTCTGCTGATAGAATAAGAAATGCTGTAATTTCAGTTGTAAAAGATATGGGAGTTAATGTGATTAACTGCTCATATTGTTCAACTCCTGCAATGTTTATGACAACTGTTACAAGAAATTGTGACGGCGCAATTCAGATTACTGCAAGTCATCACCCATTTGACCGTAATGGACTTAAATTCTTTACTCGTGATGGTGGTCTTTCCGGTGATGAGTTAAAATCAATTTTAGCTGATGCAGAAAATGAGCCTTGCGAAAAAGCAGATAAATCAGGTACGGTTACTGAAATCGATTATATTTCCGAATATGCAGAGATTCTTCGTAGTATGATTAAGCAGGGTGTGAGTGCTGAGAATTACGAAAGACCTCTTGATGGCTTTAAAATTGCGGTTGACGCAGGTAACGGTGTGGGTGGCTTTTATGCTACAAAGGTTTTAGAGCCACTTGGTGCAGATGTTTCTGCAAGTCAGTTTTTAGAGCCTGACGGAATGTTTCCAAATCATATCCCTAACCCTGAAAACAAGGTCGCCATGGAGTTTATCCGTAAAGCAACAGTTGAGAATAATTGTGATTTAGGTGTGATTTTTGATACTGACGTTGACCGTGCATCCTGTGTTGACGAAAAAGGTGAAGAAATTAACCGAAACGCCATCGTTGCATTAGCATCTGTAATTGCTCTTGAAGGCAACGAGGGTGGAAGTATTGTCACAGACTCTGTAACGAGTGACGGACTCCGTGAATTTATCGAAGAAAAACTTGGTGGAAAGCATATTCGTTTTAAAAGAGGATATAAAAATGTAATTGATGAGGCAATTCGTCGTACAAATCTCGGAGAAAATTCACCACTTGCAATTGAGACATCAGGACATGCGGCATTTAAAGAGAATTACTATCTTGACGACGGTGCATATCTTGTTACAAAGATTATCATTAAGGCTGCTGTACTTCGCAAGGAAAACAAGAAAATCGGTGATTGTATTGCTGACCTTAAAAAGCCTCTGGAAGAAAAAGAGCTTCGTTTTAATATAACCGAAGAGAATTTCCGTGAAATAGGAGAAAAGCTTATTGAGGATATTAAAAAACAGGCAGAAGAAAATGACGAAATGGTTTTAGCACCTGATAATTATGAGGGCGTAAGAGTTTCATTTAAAGACGAAAAACGAAACGGATGGTTCCTGCTCCGACTTTCTGTTCACGACCCTGTAATGCCTTTCAATACGGAAAGCGACGCAGAAGGTGGTTGTGTTGAAATCTGCAAGAGCTTTTGCGAAATGGTTAAGAGTGTAAAGGAAATTGACTTTACGCCAATCCAAGAATTTATAAATTTGCAATAAAAGTGTTGACAAATTGATAAAAGAATTCTAATATATTTAGTAAGTTAAGATTTTGAACGGAGGTGCTGGTATGATTTTTGAAAAAGTACGTAATATTATCTGTGACCAACTTGAGTTGGATGAGGATGTAGTTACATTGGACGCTGTTCTCCTTGAGGATTTAGGAGCTGACAGTATTGACCTTGCAGATTTAGTTATGACTCTTGAGGATGAATTCGATATGGAAATCTCCGACGAAGAGCTTGAAAATATTAGAACTGTTGCGGATATTGTTAAGTTTATCGAAGAAAACTAATTAACAATTTTATTTAGATTTTTAAAACAGGGACAGAAATTAATTTGTCCCTGTATCTTTTATAATAAATAGTTTCTTTTTCCGCAAATCTTCGTGGCTTTCGGCTTGCAGTATCTATATACAGCTTTGCCTCTGTCACATTGCCTTGCGAAAAAATAAACCTATTTAATTTTTTATGTTAAGGAAGATATAAAATGGCTGAACAAAAAAAGATGGTTGAGGAAATTACCTCAATGGACGTGGATTTTGCCAAATGGTACACCGACGTTGTAAAAAAAGCAGAGTTAGTTGAATATACAAGCGTTAAAGGATGTATGGTTATCCGACCTTATGGCTATGCAATCTGGGAAAACATTCAGAAAACACTTGATGAAATGTTTAAGGAAACAGGACACGAGAATGTATGTATGCCTATGTTTATCCCTGAAAGCCTTTTGAATAAGGAAAAGGACCACGTTGAAGGTTTTGCTCCTGAGGTTGCTTGGGTAACTCACGGTGGTAGTGAAAAACTTGAAGAACGTCTTTGTGTTCGACCCACTTCTGAAACACTTTTCTGTGAGCATTATGCAAACATAATCCAATCATACCGCGACCTACCAAAGCTTTATAATCAGTGGGTTTCTGTTGTTCGTTGGGAAAAGACTACAAGACCTTTCCTTCGTACTCGTGAATTCTTGTGGCAGGAAGGTCATACAATCCACGCAACAGCAGAGGAAGCACAGGAAGAAACAATCAGAATGCTTAATGTGTATGCAGATTTCTGTGAAAACTGCCTTGCAATGCCTGTTGTTAAAGGTGTTAAAACTGCAAAAGAACGTTTTGCAGGTGCTGAAGATACATACACAATCGAAGCACTTATGCACGACGGTAAAGCTTTGCAGTCAGGTACAAGTCATTACTTTGGTGATGGTTTTGCAAAGGCATTCGGAATTCAGTTCCAGGATAAGGATAATAAGTTAAAGCATCCATTCCAGACATCCTGGGGATGTACAACTCGTCTTATCGGTGCCCTTATTATGACTCACGGTGATGATAACGGTCTTGTTTTACCACCAAAAGTTGCACCGGTTCAGATTGTTGTTATCCCTGTTGCAAGTCATAAGCCCGGTGTTAAGGAAAAGGCAACTGAGGTTTATGAAAATCTTAAGAAGATTTGCAGAGCAAAAATCGACCTTTCAGATAATTCACCTGGTTGGAAATACGCTGAATACGAAATGAAAGGCGTTCCTCTCAGACTTGAATTAGGTCCTCGTGATATCGAAAATAATCAGTGTGTTGTTGTTCGTCGTGATACAAGAGAAAAGTATTTTGTATCTCTTGATGAACTCCAGACAAAGATTCCTGAACTTTTACAGATGGTTCACGATGGTCTTTTCAATGCAGCACTTGAGCGTCGTAACAATATGACTTATGTGGCTCACGATATGGACGAAATGATTGAAACTGCAGAAAACAAGCCCGGATTTATCAAGGCTATGTGGTGTGGTGACCGTGAATGTGAGGATGCTCTTAAAGAGCAGGCAGGTGTTACATCTCGTTGTATTCCTTTCGTTCAGGAAAAGGTTGGCGACAAGTGTGTGTGCTGTGGCAAACCTGCAGACAAAATGCTCTATTGGGGCAAAGCATATTAATAAAAGGAGTTTAGCCGAGTTCAGATACTCGGCTTTTCTTTTTGTTGTGCAAATTTATGAAAATAAATATTTAATTACTTTCTTTTATAAGGGCATTTTCTTTTGTCTTATATTGAATTGGAAATAATTATGTGATAAAATAAAATGATAAATAAAAATGGGGGAATATACGTGAAGATAATTGATATTTCAAGAGAAGTTTTAAGCTGTCCCGTTTATCCCGGTGACCCTGTTGCAAATCTTGAAAGAGTAAAGAATATTGACGGTGATTGTCAGTATAATCTCAGCAAAATAGATATGTGTCTTCATAACGGAACACATATGGATGCACCGTTACACTTTTTACCTGACGGTGCAGATATTACTGAAATTCCTCACGAGGTGTTTTTCGGACCTTGTGTAGTTGTTGAAACTGATACCCCTGTCATTACAGGTGCTTTTGTGGAAGAATATTTTCCGAGAAATGCAAAAAGAATAATTGTAAAAAGTAACGGAATATCATATTTTCACGAATCTGCTGCATCAGCACTTGCTGATTTAGGATATATTCTTCTCGGTACTGATGGAATGACCGTTGAGCCCGAAGGTTGCGATGGCAGAACTCATAGAATGTTTATGCTCAATAACATTACACTACTTGAAAATCTTGACCTGAGCAATGTCCGGTCAGGTGACTACTTTTTATCAGCAGCACCAATAAAAATAAGCGGAGCAGAGGCTGCTCCTGTCAGAGCGTTTTTAGTATCTGATTTTATTTTCTGGAGCGGAGATAATAAATAACTAAAAGGTGAATTTTGAAATGGTTAAAAATTTACTAAGCTTGTTTTTGACCTTTGCGAAAATAGGCTCGATAACATTTGGCGGCGGTCTTACAATGCTTCCGCTTCTCACAAGAGAAATTGTTGAAAATAAAAAGTGGGCAACGGAAGAGGAATTGCTCGACTATTACGCAGTCGGACAATGCACTCCCGGAATTATTGCTGTAAATACAGCAACATTTGTGGGCTATTATCAAGCAGGGGTTTTAGGAGGAATATTTGCAACTCTTGGAATGGTAATGCCATCTATAATAATAATCACAATTGTAGCAACTGTTTTGCAGACTTTTATGGACTATCCGATAGTTGCATCAGCTCTTTCAGGTATCAATGCTGTTGTTTGTGCACTATTGTCCCATACAGTAATCACACTTGCAAAAAAAAGTCTTGTGAATGTAATTTCAGTTGTGCTTTTTATAATAGGACTTATTGCATGTTTTGTGCTTGACATAACACCGATTTTGCTTGTTATTTTCGGCGGAATTGTTGGTGTTGTTTACAGTAAAATCAAGGAGGTTAAAGCGAAATGATGACCTTCTTGTATTTGTTCTTTGAATTTTTTAAAATCGGACTTTTTGCTGTTGGCGGTGGTCCTGCTACTATTCCTTTCTTGCAGGATTTAGCAAGAAGCGATTACGGATGGTTTAACCCTGAAGAGTTAGGTGTTATGGTTGCTGTTGCAGAAAGCACACCGGGACCTATTGGTGTAAATATGGCAACCTACGCAGGTTATAATGCGGGATTTGGTGAATTTGGTACAATTGGTGGTATCTTTGGCGGAATGGTTGCCACATTAGGTCTTGTAACACCATCAATTATTGTAATTGTAATTGTTGCAGGCTTCTTAAAAGTATTTAAAGAAAATAAATATGTAAAAGGTGCGTTTTCAGGTATCAGACCTGTGGTTACTGCTCTTGTTTTATTTGGAGTTTCCGGAATTATCAAACCGATTTTCTATGTGAACGGTGAATTTGCAATTCCTGTAATTATAATTGCAGTTGTACTTTTTGCACTTATGTTTATAAAGAAACTTAAAAAATTACATCCTGCATTCTGGTTGTTATTGGGTGCTGTTGCAGGAATTATTTTAAAATTATAAGGTGAAAGTATGTCTTTACAGAAAAACCAAGATATACAACTGAATATTGAGGGCTATACTGCTGAAGGAAATGGTGTCGGTCACTATAACGGTCAGGCTGTTTTTGTATCGGATGCGGCAAAAGGTGATACCATAATTGCTCACATTATAAAAGCAAAAAAGACTTATGCTATCGGTATAATCAAAGAGATTATAAAGCCGTCAAAAGATAGAATTAATGTGGATTGTCCTCATTTCCGTTCTTGTGGTGGTTGTGTATTCCGTCATATTTCCTATGAAGCAGAAAAAGAGCTTAAAAGACAAAAGGTTCAGGATGCCTTTCAGCGCTTAGCTCATATTGATGTGCCTGTAAAAGATATAATCACTTGTGAAACGGAAAGATACAGAAACAAGGCACAATATCCTGTCGGCTTTGATAAGGGCATTGTGGCAGGTTTTTATGCACAGAAAAGTCATAGAATAATCAATTCTTCCGATTGTGTACTTCAGCCTGAGGAATTTGCGAAAATTGTCGATACAGTTAAAGATTGGATGACGGAATTCGGTGTCCCTCCGTATGACTCAATAAATCATACGGGACTTGTCCGTCATATTTACATAAGAAAAGCATTTCAGACAGGACAGATTATGGTTTGTCTTGTAATCAACGGTAATGTTCTACCTTTAGCAGATGAACTTTGTGATGATTTAATGCGATTTAAGGAAATCAAGAGTATTGTCATAAACGAAAATACAGAAAAGACAAATGTGATTCTCGGTAGAAGCTGTACAACCCTTTGGGGCAAAGATTATATCGAAGATGTTCTTTGTGGTGTAAAAATAAGACTTTCTCCATTGTCATTTTATCAGGTTAATCATGATTGTGCTGAATTGCTGTACGGAAAAGCAATGGAATATGTGCAGACAAGTGGGAATGAAACAATACTTGACCTTTATTGCGGAGCAGGAACAATCGGCCTTTCAATGGCGAAAAACGTGAAAAAGGTAATCGGTGTTGAGATTATCCCTGAAGCAATTGAAGATGCTAAAGAAAATGCAAAGAGAAATAATATAGAAAACTGCGAATTCTATTGTGGTGATGCAAAAGATGCAGTTAAAATGTTAAGGGACAAACATATAACACCTGATGCAGTAATTCTTGACCCACCTCGAAAAGGCTGTGACAGGGAAGTTTTAGAATGTGTCGCAGAAATGAATCCAAAAAGAATCATATATGTTTCTTGCGATGTGTCAACTCAGGCAAGAGATTGTGCAATGTTAAAGGAATTAGGTTACGAAACAGTTGAGGTTACTCCTGTGGATATGTTTGCGAGGACGAGTCACACAGAATCTGTTGCACTTATAGTGCAACAATGAATTGCTGATGCATGAATTGCCCTGTCGGGCATTGATAAATGTAATAAAGGAGCAAAACGTTATGAAAAAAACAATCACAAAAATCATTTCACTCATTCTTGTGTTATGTATGGCATTTCCTGTCATGGCAACTGCTGTTGCGGGAAATGAAGTAACAAGGGTAAGTGTAACAATTAACGGTGACACAGCTACTTCAAGAGGGTTTTGCTGGTACACAGACGAAAAAGCAGGAACAGATTTGCAGGTTGCACCTGTCGGTACGGATTTGACAAAAGCTGAAATTATCAGCGGTATTCGTTATCCGTCAATGGAAAAGTATGTGCATAAGGCAGAGGCAGAAAATCTTTCACCAAACACAAAATATCAGTATCGTGTAGGCGACAGCGAAGCAAATGTATGGAGTGAAATCGGTTATTTTACAACATCAAGCAAGGCAGAGGACGAAGCAAACTTTATTGTAATCGCAGATGTTCAGGCAAGTAATGAGGAAAATTTCCAAAAGGCCTCACTTGTTATGAAAGAGGCTGTTAAAACAATGCCTGATTACGAGTTTGTAGTTAATTTAGGTGACTTTGTAAATGATTGTACCAATGAAGAATGGGACAGTTATTTCAGAAACTTTGCTTTTTCAAATATGAATACAACACTTGTTCCTGTTGCAGGTAATCACGAGGGTAATTTGCAGTGGTTCAAGTTCAATAATATGTTCAATATCGGTGAAGCAGAAAACAGTTCAGTAATCACAGGCTGTTATTACTCATTTGACTGGGGCGATGCACATTTTGCTGTTCTTAATTCAAATGATATGTATCCTATGTCTGCATCACAGATTAACTGGCTTAAAAATGATATGAACGCATCTGATGCACAGTGGAAAATTATTCTTACACACAGAGCACTTTATTCAGCAGGTAAGAACATTAACAAGCCTGACACAATTATTATGAGAAATCTTCTTTTACCTGTAATTGATGAGCTTGGTATTGATATTGTGTTTGCAGGTCACGACCACATGTATTTCAGAAGTGAATCTGTAAAAGATGAAAAGGTTCAGGAATACGAAACAGTAACTGAAGTGTGGAATGGTACGGAAACAACATTCGCTCTTAATCCTGACGGCACAACTCATATTCTCCCATCAACAGCAGGTACAAAGCGTTACAGCGTTAACGAAGATGCAATTCCGCCAATTCTCGAGAATGCAGCACTTGCAAGAGATACACATGACGGTGGTGTATTTGCAACGGTAAGCCTTGATAGTGAGCATTTTGTTTACAACGCATATATTGTTGATGATGAAACACAGGAAAAAACTCTTATTGACTCTTATGCAATTAAAAAGACAGAAAAAACACCTGCAAATGATGGTTATGTTGAATTGCCGACAGACAGAAACGAAGAAACTGCAAAACAGCACGTAAACACATTTGTTGTAGAAATTTTTAAAATGATTATCAGTTATTTTAAACTTTTATTCAGTCTTATATAAATGAGGTAGAAATATGAACGGAATGACTCGCAGAGAACAACAGGTTACAAATATAAATGAGATTACAGAAATACTTGAAAAATCAAAGGTAGTTCATGTTGGTATGATAGACGGTGACGAACCTTATGTTGTGCCTATGAATTACGGATACATTTTTGAAGATGGAAAACTGACAATTTATCTTCACGGTGCAAGACGGGGAAGAAAAATAGATGTAATCAAAGCAAATCCAAAGGTTTTCTATGAAATGTGTTGCGATATTACTCCATTTGAAGGAGAAGTTGCCTGTAAATACGGCATTACTTATGCTTCAATTATGGGCAGGGGACTTGCAACTCTTGTTGAGGATGTTGAGGAGAAGAAAAAGGCACTTTCAATTCTTATGAAAACTCAGATAGGAAAGGATTTTCAGTTTGAGGACAAGCTTACAACGGTTGTAAGCATTATAAAGATTGATACACTTGAATTTACTGCGAAAAAAAGACCTTTTCCAAAAAAGTAAACTACGGTTTGCATAGGATTTTTATAATATAAACCAAAGTTCAAACTAAAGTTGGTAGAAAAAACAAGGCTGTCCCTTTAAAATTGAGGTACAGTTAAATGTGAGGTGTAAGAATGAATCTCGGTGAAAGAATTTATGAGTTGCGAAAAGCAAAGGGACTTTCTCAAGAAGAGCTTGCAGAGCAACTTGGAGTTTCCCGTCAGTCTGTTTCAAAATGGGAAACAGGTGTGGCTGTTCCTGATACTGAAAACGCACTCGCAATGAGTAAGATTTTAGGAGTTACAACAGATTTTCTTCTTACAGGTCAGAACAACGAGTTTTCTACGGATACGGGAAAAGTTACATACACTAAGCCTTTAACTGAAGAAAGTGAGGCTAAGGTTATGAAGAATGACAAGTTCAGTGCAAAAAAGACAATAGCAGGAATTTTGGTGGTTTGTCTTATAATCGCAGCAATTCTGCCGATACCTTTTGGTGGTTATAAAAAACTTTGGGCAAGACTTACGGAAGAACCAATTGACTATACTTATGTACTTGTACACGGTATGGGCGGCTGGGGCGAAAGTGCCGGAATGAACGAGATTACACCATATTGGGGGTCATCGACAGGAAGCATTTCAGGCTATCTTCGTTCTGAAGGTCATCTTGTTGAAGAAGCAACCGTAGGACCGTTTTCAAGTGCTTGGGACAGAGCGTGTGAGCTTTATGCACAGCTTATGGGTACAACCGTTGACTACGGAGAAGCACACAGCAAGGCTCACGGACACGAAAGATTTGGCAGAAAATATTCAACTCCGCTTGTGGAAAATTGGGGAACAGAAACTGACGGTGGGCAGACAAGAAAAATTAATCTTATCGGTCATTCATTTGGCGGCAATACAGTTACACTTTTTACAAGCATTCTCGAATATGGTAGTGAAGCAGAGATTCAGGCAAGTCCTGACGACTGTTCACCATTTTTCCAAGGAGGAAAAGGTGAATATGTGAATAGTGTTACAACTCTTTGTGCACCGCATAACGGTTCAACTTTATTCTATGTTGTTGACCACGGAAACCTTGTGGAAACTGCATTGAATGTGCTTTTTGCAACAGGTGGAATAGGGGATATGTATAACAGCAGTCTTATTGATTTTCAGCTTGAGCATTTTGGCATTAAGTCGGGTGAGGATGACACAATTTCTCTTGTGAATGGTGATTTCAGCGAAGGTAGGGATAATGCCTTTTATGATTTGTCACCTGACGGAGCAGAAGAGCTTAACAAGACAATTAAAACAGTTGAAAGTGTTTATTATTTCTCTTTTGCTTACAATACGACACAGAAATCTCCGTTATCCAATCATCAAATTCCGATTTCTTCAACAATGGTTGTGCTTATGCCTTTGGCAACATTGATTGGAAGATATACAGATGAAAAGATTGATGATACATGGCTTCCTAATGACGGACTTGTGAATGTGATTTCAGCACAATGTCCTGCAGATGAAGTATATACAGAATACAACGAACAGATTGAAGAAACAGAGCGTGGTTGTTGGTATGTTTTCCCAACAATTGAGGGTGACCACGGTGCTGTTATCGGAATGAACGGAAAAACTAATGAAACACGCAGTTTCTATATTGACCATATTGCTTTGATAGACAGTTTACCAAGGATAAGATAAATGTATGATATTAATTCATAATACCACATCGAGCATTGTCATAAACGATTTTGCAGACAGAAAAATAAAATATGCTTTTCACGACATTGACGGGACACACTCACTTATCCGTAATTGGCCTCCTGTTATGAGCATTTGTCTTTATGATGTTATCGAAAATGGTCTGCTCGAGGATTTTGATAGTCGCGAAAATGCAAAAAGACTAATTTCTCTTGCAGGGACAAAAAAATTACCTGAAACAGATGCTTTTTGTGTTGAGTCAGCAGGGCTTTCTGCACTTACACAAATGGAATGGGCAATTCGCAGAAGTGTTCAGGAAGGCAAAATTCAGGTTTCTTGTAATCAGGACACCAACGCACAGATTATTGAAAGAATCAATAACGGTGAGGAATACTATGACGATTTGCCTGAAACTGTTGAAATGAATGAGATGCTGAAAACGCAGACACCACGACTTTTCAAGCTGTATGAGGCTGTTTTGAACGGTTATTGCAGAGATAAAAATCTCGTTCTTGCAAAGAGTAATCCCGAAAAATTCCGTGTAAAAGGCTCTTATGAATTTTTGAAATATTTACACGAAAATGGTGTAAAAAACTACTTCGTGACAGGTGCAGTTGTAGAAAAAGGCATGGGAATGCACGAGGAAGTTGAGGCTCTCGGCTTCAAAATCGGTAATGGAGAATTGATAGAAGATATTATCGGCTCAACCTGGACTGAAAAGAAACCAAAAGATGCCGTTATGAAAGATTTGCTTAAGAAACTAAACATTTCAGGTGAAAATGTGCTTGTAATCGGTGATGGCAGAGCAGAGATTCAGGCGGGTGTTGACTTGGGTGCAGTTGTAATAAGTCGATTACCTGAAAGCGCATATTATCAGCGGGAATTACATAAAAAACTTGGCACAAATGTAATTGTTGAAGATTTCACAAGCGAGGATTTTCACGATTTGTTCAAGGAGAAAGAATAATGGATAATATTATTGAAAGATATCCTCAGCTTAAATGCTGTGAAAAGGATATTGAAAATGGCTTGAATCTTATCATTAAAACATATAAAAATGGTGGAAAGGTTCTTGTTTGCGGTAATGGGGGAAGTGCTGCTGATTGTGAGCATATCGTCGGTGAGCTTATGAAAGGTTTTCTCTCTAAAAGAGAAATAGATGATGACAGACTTTCAAGAGAGATGAAAGAAAATCTGCAAGGGTCACTACCTGCAATTTCTCTTTGCAGTCAGACAGCATTGATGACCGCATTTAATAATGACCTTGACCCTGATTATGTTTTTGCACAACAGGTTTATGGATATTCACGAGAAAATGATTTGCTTATTGCCATTTCTACATCAGGTAATTCAAAAAATGTGTTAAAAGCAGTTGAGGTCGCAAATTGCATAGGCGTAGAAACACTTGCGTTGACAGGTTGTGACGGTGGAAAAATTAAAGAAAAAGCAACCGTAACAATTTGTGTCCCATCAACAGAAACATATAAGATTCAGGAATATCACTTTCCCATATATCATTATCTTTGTGGCAAAGTTGAAGAAGATTTTTTTAGTGAATAAATTATAATTTGTCAGGGTGATTTTAAGTGCAAAATGCAAAACGCAAAGTGCAAAATGTAGGAACTGCGTTGCGATTATTAATTACGAATTCCGCATTCCGCATTACGAATTATCCAGATAAACTCTGATTCGTATAATTAAAATAACTCCGCAAAAAAGGAAATTATCCTTTCTGCGGAGTTTTGTTTATGTGGAGTATCATTCAATAAATCTACCGTAGTGTTTTGGTTCCATAAGTCTTGGTGCAAATGCCATAACCTTATTAAAAAGATTAAGGATAGTTTTGTTTGGTATCATCTGTTCAAAGAATCCACCAAGGTTATTGAGAATTTCAGCACCTGACGGTGAGCTTGACGGAATCATAATGACCTTGTCTTTAGGACGGAATTCAAAAATAAGATTTCGTTTTGCAACTGTCTGTATAGGACGGATAGTAACGAGCATGCTTTCGTCATCAAGCCACATAGCGTTTGCACAAACTGTAAAATCAATGTTGCCTAAAGTGATTTTTGAGTAACGATAATGACCGTCAAGACCTAAAATAATGGTGTTTGTTTCAACCCCTTCTGACCATTTCATTTTACATTCTTTTTCGTCAAAGTCAAATTTGACCATATCAATATTACCGGGCTTGTCCGTAAGCATATATGTAACAGCCATTGGCAGAACACTTAACTGGAAGCCTGTAAGGTTAAGAAGAAGTTTTTTACGGAATTTGATATATCTGTTGTTTATTACTTTTTCAGTTGACGGACGGTCACTTGGGAATAACGGTTCGACATTTGTGTTTTCAATTTGTTGTTCTTCTTCGTCTGCTTCCTCAAATGCTCTTGGGAAATATTTAAAAAGGTAATCAAGACAGCCTGTTTCGTCAGTAACGGCTGATGTGACAATTACAGCAGCATCGTATTCAGGAATACCAATACCAAACTGAGAGAACATACCGTCTGCACGGAAAGATGTTTCGTCAATACTGTTTTTCCAAAAGCAATAGCCGTATCCAAAAGATGCATCAGTACCGGGACGATTATAGTTGTTATCTATCTGCTTTTTAGTAGCTTCAACAGTCCATTCCTCAGGAATAACCTGAACACCATTGTACATACCTTTCTGCAAATAACAAAGAGTGAGTTTTGCAATATCTTCAGTTTTGAGATAAAGTCCCCAACCACCTGCTTCAACGCCGTTTCGGTCAGTTTCCCAGAATGGAAAATCAATTCCGAGAGGCTCAAAAAGTCGAGGTGTGAGATATTCTCGCATAGTCATTCCTGTAACTCGGCTGATAACGGCAGAGAGCATAAAGATATTTTCGTTGATGTACAAGAATTTTTCACCCGGTTCAAAAACCCAAGGTGAATTTATGTAATCCTCAATCCAGTCAACCTTGCTCTTATCTGTAAGAAAACTTGGCTGTTTGCCTGAAGACATTCTTAAAAGATTATGAATTGTCAATTTTTCAAATCGTTCATCAGCCTTTTTTGGTGGATAATCAGGAAAAATATCAACAAGCTTTGTATCAAGGGTGATAAGTCCTTCGTTGACAGCAAAGCCTATTGCTGTGCTTGTAAAGGATTTGCTGATTGAATAAACCGATTGTGGCGTGTCCTTGTTATATGGTTCGTTATACCATTCAACTGCAACCTTGCCGTGACGGATTACCATAAGACTATGGTACTCATAGCCCTTTTCCAAAGCATCGTCTAAAAACTCCTTAACAACTTTTGCTGAAACACCAACTTCTGCGGGAGTTTCAGCTCGTGGAACAGATTTGTTTACAGCCATTTCCAATCCTCCTAATTATTTTTCTTTTTTCTTAAAAACAAAAACCTTGCTTATCACATAATTCCCAACTGTGACTAACACCATAGCAACGATTTTTGAAATATTGTAATTTAAGTGTAAAAGTGTTGAAAGTACAAACATCGTACCCATATCAAGTAATAATGTAAGTAATCGTGATGAAACGAAAGCCAAAAGCTCTTTTAATATGTTTTTTTCTTTACTTTCAAAGACAAAAATTCTGTTTGCAAAGTACGAAAAGAGTACAGCACCTACCCACGAAAGGACATTTGCAACCTGAAGTTCAAAGGCATCGTTTCCGTCAAGAAAGGTCCATGTACTGCCATAAAAAATTGCCATACTTACAACAGTAGTAAGACCGCCGACAACTAAATAATTTATAATTTCCTTGTACTTTTTGTAAAGCTCTATAATTTTATTCATTGTCAGAGTCCTCGTGGAATGATTTTGATTTTGCTTCCAATACCTCTTTTTCAATATAAACAGGTCTGTTTTTACCTTGGATATATGTTCTTGCAAGATATTCGCCGACAACACCTGTAAGCAAAAGCTGTAATCCGCCAAGGAAAAGGATAAGGACAACAATAGTTGCATATCCGGGAACATCAACACCGAAGAAAAGTTTTTGAATAATTACCACAAACATATAAAGGATTGATGCCATAAAGGTGAATACTCCCACACCTGTTGCGATTTTTAATGGTAAAGTCGTGAATGCAATAATACCTTCGATGGCATATTTCAATGATTTGAAAAGCGAGAATTTTGTTGTGCCTGAAAATCTTTCTTCTACCTTATATGGCATATAATATGTGTTAAAACCTATCCAAGAAAAAATACCCTTTGAAAAACGGTAGTACTCAGGTAATGATAAAATAGCTTCTGCAACTCTCTTTCTGAATGTTCTGAAGTCACTTGCTCCCTGATAAAAATCTGTATCACTTGCAATATTTATACATTTATAAAAGCCTTTTTTCATAAAGGACATAAATTTGCCCTCAATTCGCTCTTCCTGATATGCTGCAACCATATCGCAATCTTCGTTTGTGAGAAGATGCTCAATCATTTCTACAACAATTTCAGGCCTTTGTTGTAAATCAGCATCAATAATTGTGAAAAAATCACCTTTTGCGTGACGAAGTCCTGCAAGCATAGCAGCCTCTTTGCCAAAATTTCGTGAAAATTCCACCACAGAAACAACAGATGAATATGATTTGTATAATTCCTTAAGATTTTTTGATGTGTTGTCGCTGCTACCGTCATTTACAAAAATCATCTCGAATGATGTAATTGCCTTTGGCATCTTTTGAAATGCTTTTACGGTTTCTTCAAAAAATGGCATTATATTGTCCTGCTCGTTATAGCAAGGGATAATTAAAGAAAGTTTCATGTTTTATCAGCCCTTTATCATTCTGATTTTATTTCGTTTTGCTTTGATTCTGTTTTTACGGATTATAAGAAGAATATAGATTATAAGCAAAACAGCAACAATTGCAAATAAGATTTTGAAAATTGTAGTTGAGAAAATACTCTTGATAGTGCCGAGTATAAGCAGGAAAATGTTAAGCTCAACGTCTTCTGCCGCAACTAAATCGACTGTTGCAACAATGTTTTCACCATAAAGTATTTCCGCTTTGCCAAGTACATCACCTTTTTTGATAGGTGCTTTTACTACTTTAGGGGTTTCATTTTCAATAGGTCGAACTATAAGACTACCCGATTCTGTTCCCAATGGTACAAGAGCAGAAAGCTCTTCTTTGGGAAGAAGTCGCAAATGGTCAATTTTGCTGTTGTATTCCACATCTACAACGGTTACAACGTCTGTTGTGTTTGTGATTTTAGTAAGCTCAATATTTTCAAATGCCCAGTTATAGATTTTTTTGCTTTCAGTAAATGCAACATTTTCTTCAACGTTGTCATTATCAATATCATATTGAGGTGCACCCATAACAATCAGCATATAGTTATAGCCGTCTTGAGAAGCAGTTGTAATAACACAACGACCTGCTTTTTCTTCTGTACCTGTTTTAACTGGTACGACGTATGGGGAATAATAATCGGGATACCCTTTTCTTGTCATTTTGTTGGTGTTATGAAGGTATCTTGTGTGAGGATACTTTTCCGTAGGAGCAACTTCATAATATACTGTACTAGAAATTTCTTTAAATGTAGGATTCTGCAAAGCATATTTTGTAATTTTATAAAGGTCGTTTGCAGTTGTATATCCGTTTGGATTTTCATCAAGACCGTGTGCATTCACAAATTTTGTGTTATTACAGCCTAATTGTGCCACAAAGTCGTTCATCATAACAACAAAGTTATCAATACTACCGCCAACATAGTCAGCAAGAATATTTGCTGAATCAGCTGCTGAATGAACCATTAAACAATAAAGTAAATTTTCAATTGAAAGTGATTCTCCTGGAACAATCCCTGCACATTGAGCATTCCTCGCGTAAAGACCGTTAAGACATTCTCTTTTGCAAGTCACCTGAACTGATAAATCAGGACAGTTTTCAAGAACAAGCATACAAGTGACAATTTTTGTAAGAGATGCAGGAGCAGAACGCTTGTCCGCGTTTTTATCGAGAATAACAGTTTCGCTGTCAGTATTTACAAGCAAAACTATGTCTGACTCTGTTTCCATCAAAGAGTTAAATGATGCACTTGCTCCTACAGAAAAAGTGGATATTAAAATTATAGCAATAAGAAAAATTGATAAAATTTTCTTCACAAAATCACCTACTTGAAAAAAACTTATAATTGTATATAATTAGAGTATAACACAATTAACAACAATATCCAATAAGTAAAAAGTAAATTTTTTAAAAGGAAAGAATAAAATGATATATATTACAGGCGATATTCACGGCGACAGAAAAAGATTATCCTGGCTGAAGCTTCGCAATCTTAAAGAAGGCGACACACTTATTATCTGTGGCGATTTCGGTTTTTTGTGGGATAACAGCACTGCAGAGCAGAAATTTCTTATGTCTTTAGGCAAAAGAAAGTATAACATCTGCTTTATTGACGGAACTCACGAAAACTTCGATTTGATTAATAATTATGAAATCAGCCAATGGAACGGCGGTAAAGTCCACAAAATCCACGGAAACTTATATCACTTGATGCGTGGTCAGGTTTACGAAATCGAGGGCAGAAAAATCTTCACAATGGGAGGTGGCGAAAGTGCCGATATTGATATCCGTCGTGATGTGAATGCTTGGTCTAAGGACGAACTTCCAACACAGGAGGAACTGCTTGAGGGTGCGGAAAATCTTGATTTTGCAGGATATGATGTGGATATTATTGTCACACACGAACCTCCGCTTAAGGTAAAGAATTTCTTAAATCTTAACGACCCTGCAGAATTTCGTGTAAGTGCTTTGAATGCTTATTTTGAAGAGCTTTCACAGAACTGTAAATTTAACAAATGGTATTTTGGTTCATTACATCTTGATAAATATATTTCAGTTACACATCGTGCAATATTCAAGGATGTTGTCAATGCCATAACAGGCGAAAAATTGTAAAAGAAAACTCGCAAGATTTTCACACCTTGCGAGTATTTTTATATCTATTTCTTTTTTAGGTCAAATTTTAACCCGACTTTCCGAAGTTCACTGTTATAACTGTCAACAATCCGGTCATCCATATAATCCAGCTTACTTGTTTCATAAGCGATTGTTTTTCTTTTGTTAAAAATGGCATTAATCCATCTTATCACCCAAAGAATTGGTAGGAGAATCGGCAGCTTTTCCAATATAGGGAACTTTTTCTTCATATCCTCCATTGGCAGGAAAATAAGCCTTAAAATTGTCTTTATCTTCGCAGAAGAAGTTGAATCAGTTCTTGCAGTAGCACGAGCAGCATTTGCCATATCGTGCCATTCGCTTAACCCAAATGAGCCACTGTCAATAATTCGCTTTGTAATATAGTCAGTTAATTCAGTAGCTTCTTTGCCGTTAAACCACACGTCAAGAGTATCAATGATGTTGTTGTGAAATTCAAGCAACCCTAATTTGTCAAGTTCTTTGCTTATGTATGTCTTATTTAAAAGTGAGTGCTTTAATGAAAAATACCATATATCAATAAGATGTCTTAAACCGATACCACCGTCACGATAGTGCTTTGTTAAATGTGTGAAAATGTAAATATATTCATCTTCCTTGGACATAGAATAAGAGTGATTACTTTTGTAAACAGCCTTTTCCCAAGGATTGATGTAATATGAATAATAGTCATCGTTATATGACGGAATAAGTCGTTTGTGAATTTCGAGAACAAGTCCGTTACTGTTTACCCATATTAATTCGTGGTCGGACTCGATTTTTTCAACAAGACCAATTTCAGTAAGTAAAGGCTTTATAGCGTTATATTGTGCTTCCTTGACTAAAACATCTATGTCGCCCATTAATCTGAATTCGGAAGCAGGATAATACTTTTTAATAGAAGACCCCTTAAGAAGCATATAATCTATGCCATTTTCATTGAATAATGCCTCTATCTTTTTAAGATAATGCAACTGATTCTGGTCACGGCCGATTAAACGATATGTGTAATTTCTAAAATTCTCAAAGCCCTCGAAATTGCCTTTTGCTTTATACAAACCATCAAAAACAAGAGGAATAATCTGATGTGTTCTGCTGATTTTAAATATTTCTTTGTAATCAAGGTCGTTGTCAATAGGAGCAGATTCTCCTGTAAGTGCTAGTTTTATAACAGACAAAAGATTTCTATGCAATTTTTCCATTCAGAACACCTCCTTGAATATATATAAAACCATTATAATTATATTATTGATAAGAAAAATAGTCAAGTGATAAATTTACGTCAAAATAGTAAAGAGTCCACTAAAAAGTGAACTCTTTAAAATGTAATTGTTGATTATCCGGTGTAATCACTTGTGTAACTTGATAACCAGGAAATCATACCATCAGGATATGTAAGAGTGACCTTTTCACCAAGTCCATTCATTGTGCTCATAAACGGATATTTACCGTTACTTGAACTGAACATATCATAGTTTACAGCGAACCAGGAATGATGTGAGCTTGATGTGGGATTTCCGCTTGGATATCTTACTAATAAGAGTGTTGATAAACGACAATCAGCAGGGGAGTCGTTTGTTGAAATAATGTTGTTCCAAGTGTTGCGAACAAAGAAGAAATAATTTACAAGAGGGTCAGGTACACCGCTTGTCATCCACACCGGAATATGAGAAATGCGTTCGCATTGTTCAACTGATGGTACCCACGCAGGACAAATAGGGAAAATTGCAGCAAACATCTCAGGATATTCAACGGCCATTCTCAATGTCATTTTTCCGCCCATTGAGTAGCCACCCATATAAATACGGCTTAAATCAATGTTATTCTTATTCTTTGTGATGAAATCATCAATTGCTGCATATAAAGGTCGAATAAGACTGTCTGACCAATAAAGACCTTCTTCTTCAAGAGAATGAGGAGCAAAAATGAATGCACCTTCAGTTCCTTTAAAACGAGCCTGAAATTCATCAGATGTCCAGAATGCAATATCACTTGCTTTTGCCTGTTTTCCCTCTTCTGCACCGTCACCCATACCGTGAAGCCAGATTACAAGAGGATATTTTGTGTTGTCACTATCTTCGACAGGTGAAAAATATCTGTAATCAATGGTGTATCCGTCTGTTTCGGGACCTTCACCATAAACGAAATTTTCTTGTAATTCCTCAAGATTGTCGTCATAAGAATCATCCTTGACAACACAAGCAAATGTTGGAATCGACAAAGCGCATACAAACATAATAAAAGATAAAATTACTGATAAAAACTTTTTCATAATATAACCTCCCTTTATTTTAATTGTAACATAGGAAAAATATCATTTCAATAACAATTCAAGATTAATACAAAAGATGTATTTATTTTTCTATCGAAATTCTTGACAAAACAATTACAATATTATAAAATTTATAAGAAGATTAGAATTTTGGAACCAGCTGTCTGCAGAGGAATGTTGGTTCCTTTTTGTATTTTTGACAAAAAAATATTGTTGCAATAAAAATCAACTGAAAAGGAGAATATTTAATGGAAATTCAACTTCAGGAACTTATTGACCAGATAAAAAAAGACGGTGTTAAAGCTGCTGAAACTCAGGCCACCGCAATACTTGAATCAGCTAAAGCAGAAGCTGAAAAAATTATTTCCGATGCAAAAGCACAGGCAGATAAAATTATGTCGGATGCAAAAAATGAAAATGAACGAACAGTAAAATCGGGTGAAGATGCAATTCGACAAGCCGGTCGCAACCTTCTCATATCTTTCAGAGAAAGTGTTACAAAGGAGCTTAATGCTATTATCGGAGAAAATGTTTCATCGGTTTATTCCTCAGATATGTTATCACAGCTTATTGTCAAAGCAGTTGAAAACTGGTTATCAAAACCTGAGGCAACCGATATATCTGTAATTTTAGGTAGTGATGACCTCGCAAAGTTTGAAGCATCTCTTTTGACAGAGCTTAAAGCAAAAATTCTCACCGGAGTTACGCTTAAAGCAAATGATAACTTTGACGGCGGATTCCGAATTGCGGTAAATGGTGACGGAGCATATTATGATTATTCAAAAGAAACAGTTACCGATATGCTGTCAAACTATCTTAGCCCAAAGATTACTGCATTATTGAAAGAGGCTGAATAATTATGGCGGAGTATTATCTGATATCTCAACTGCCTTCTCTGGATGGTTTAAGTGAAAACACACCAATACTTGTTACCGAAAAACAGTTTTTTGAGTTGTGCAGTCGATTTTTAGGGAAAAAAGCCCTTGCAGAACTTAACAGAATAACTCTTATTCCATCAAGAATTCACGAAAAATCATCATCTGCTGTGATTGAAAAATGGAATGAAGGTGAACGTAATCTTCGTCTTGCGTTGGCAAAACTTCGTGCAGATAAGATGGATAAACATTTTGATGCAGGGATGCAGTCATTTCCTGTGGGCCTTTTGCAGGCGGTACGCACGGCTATTGATATTGAAAGTCCAATGGAAGCAGAAAAGTTTCTCAACCGCTATCGCCTTGAGTTTTTGGAAACACTGAGACCTATGGATTCTTTTTCGGAAGAATTTGTGTTCTATTATGGTCTTAAACTGAAACTTATACAGCGTATGAAAAAATTTGATTCACAAAGCGGAGAAGTCGCATACAGAAAAATCTATGACTCAATTATGAGTGAGGATAAAACGGAGGTTATACAATGACCGCAAACAAAGGTAAAGTAGTTAGTATTAACGGCAACCTTGTATCTGTAAGGTTTGAAAATAATGTTTCAATGAATGAAATTTGTTATGTTAATGTTGACGATACAAGGCTCAAGAGTGAGGTTATCCGTATAAGAGGAAACATTGCTCAGATACAGGTTTATGAAATGACGGGTGGCATTAAATGCGGAGATGATGTTGATTTTACAGGAGAAATGCTCTCTGCACAGTTAGGACCGGGGCTGCTGGGACAGATTTATGACGGACTTCAGAATCCTCTGCCAGTGTTAGCTGAACAGGCGGGCTGGTTTCTTGAAAGAGGAAATTATGCAGACGGACTTGATGCCGAAAAGAAATGGGAATTTACTCCAACCGCAAAAGTCGGAGATGTTTTCCGTGCCGGTGAATATATAGGTACAGTTCCCGAAGGTCCCTTTACTCATAAAATATTCATTCCCTTTAATTTACTCGGAATATATACATTGAAATCTATTGCAGAAAAAGGCGAATATACGGTAAACGAAGAAATTGCAGTTTTAACTGATGAAAGAGGCAGAGAAATCTCTGTTTCGATGTCGTTTAAGTGGCCTGTTAAGCGTGCAATTAAGTGTTACAGTGAAAGATTGGCACCGGCCGAAACAATGGAAACCAAAGTGCGTCTTATTGACTCATTCTTTCCTGTTGCAAAGGGCGGAACTTATTGTACTCCCGGTCCTTTCGGAGCAGGTAAAACAGTTTTACAGCACACAACATCGAAATATGCAGATGTTGATATTGTTATTATTGCAGCTTGCGGCGAGCGTGCAGGTGAGGTTGTTGAAACTTTGACAGAGTTTCCTGAGCTTACCGACCCTAAAACAGGACGTTCTCTTATGGAAAGAACAATTATTGTGTGCAATACTTCCTCAATGCCTGTTGCATCCCGTGAAGCTTCGGTTTACACGGCGGTAACACTTGCCGAGTATTACAGACAGATGGGGCTCAACGTTTTAATGCTTGCTGACTCCACATCACGTTGGGCACAGGCAATGCGTGAAATGTCCGGACGACTTGAAGAGATACCCGGTGAAGAAGCTTTCCCCGCGTATCTGGAATCATATATTGCAGCATTCTATGAAAGAGCAGGGTATGTTCGTTTGCCTGATGGCAGCTGCGGTTCCGTAACAATTGGCGGAACGGTTTCTCCTGCAGGCGGTAACTTTGAAGAACCGGTTACTCAGGCGACTCTTAAGGTTGTCGGAGCCTTTCACGGACTTTCTCGTGAACGCTCTGATGCGAGAAAATATCCTGCAATCGACCCGTTGATTTCCTGGTCAAAATACAAACCGGTTATCGACCCTGTGAAATCGGGTTTCTGCAAAAATATTCTTCTTCACGGTGATGAAATCGGTTCAATGATGAAGGTTGTCGGTGAAGAAGGTACAAGTATAGAAGATTACACCATATATCTGAAGGCGGAAATGCTTGATGCTGTTTATCTTCAGCAGAACTCTTTTGATTCCGTTGAAGCTAACTGTACAAAAGAGCGTCAGCGTTATGTAACAGATAAACTTGTATATATTCTCGGCAGTGAATATGCTCTTGACAACAAGGATGATGCCCGCAGCTTTTTCAATCGTATGAGGCAGAAATTCATTGACTGGAATTATACTGAGTTTGAAAGTGAAGATTTTGCCAAAGCAGAGGCTGAAATAGATACATTGTATGAGGATGGTCAAGGAAAATTAAGCCGTGAAGCAGAGCTTCTTTTGAAGGGTGGTGAGTGATAATGAACAAGGTGTTTAACAGAATAGAATCAATTACAGGTAATGTTATTACCGTAAAAGCACAGGGCGTTCGTTATAACGAACTGGCACAGATAAATACCCGTTTTGGTAAATCACTCGCTCAGGTCAATAAAATTGACGGAGATGTTGTGTCTTTACAGGTGTTTGCCGGCGGTCAGGGTATTTCTACCGGTGACGAGGTTCGTTTTTTAGGTCACGATATGAGAGTATCATTCAGCGATGACCTTCTTGGCAGAATTTTTAATGGTTCAGGTGAACCGAGAGACAAAGGCCCTGCACTTACAGATAATATGAAGCCAATAGGCGGCCCGTCGGTTAATCCTACAAAACGAATTCTTGCGAACAGAATGATGAGAACAAACATTCCGATGATTGATATGTTCAATACACTTGTTGTTTCGCAGAAGCTTCCGATTTTTTCAATCTCAGGCGAACCGTACAACCAGCTTCTTGCTCGTATTGCCTTGCAGGCAGAAGCAGATGTTATTGTTCTTGGGGGCATGGGACTTAAATATGACGATTTTCTTTACTTTAAAGAAGAACTGTCAAACGGTGGTGCTTTAAGCAAAACAGTAATGTTTATCCATACTGCGTCCGACCCTACCGTTGAATGTATGATGATTCCCGATATGGCACTTGCTGTTGCAGAGCAGTTCGCTTTGCAGGATAAGGATGTATTGGTGCTTCTCACCGACATGACAAACTTTGCAGATGCTATGAAGGAAATTGCTATCACACAAGAGCAGGTTCCTTCAAACCGTGGCTATCCCGGTGACCTTTATTCTCAGCTTGCTTCACGTTATGAAAAGGCAGTTGACTTTGACAGCTCAGGCTCTGTTACAGTTCTTGCAGTTACTACAATGCCCGGTGATGACGTAACACATCCTGTTCCCGATAACACCGGATATATTACCGAGGGTCAGTATTATCTCAAGGGTGGAAGAATTGAACCTTTCGGTTCGCTTTCACGACTCAAGCAAAATGTTAACAGCAAAACACGTAAGGACCATCGTATTCTTATGGACTCTATGATAAGATTGTATTCATCCTATAAAGAAACATTAGAAAAGAAGAATATGGGATTTTCTATGAACCGTTGGGATGAGAAATTATTGAAATATGGTCAGCTTTTTGAAAATAAGCTTATGGATTTGTCAGTTAATTTAACACTTGAGGAATCGCTTGACCTGGGTTGGCAGATTCTTGCAGATTGTTTTCAGAAAGATGAAACCGGAATTAAGTCAGACCTTACAGATGAATTCTGGCCTGTAAAGTAAGGAGGACTGAATTTTGGCAAAAATCAAATTAACTAAAAATGAGTTAAAGGTACAAAAAGATGCTCTTAAAATGTATCAAAGATATTTGCCTACACTGACACTTAAAAAGCAACAGCTTCAATCGGAAATAAGAATGATTGAAGCAAAGGCTG
Organism: uncultured Clostridia bacterium; assembly: GCA_937906895.1. Lineage (GTDB taxonomy): Bacteria > Bacillota > Clostridia > Oscillospirales > Acutalibacteraceae > Fimenecus. The sequence continues at coordinate 34,470 of CALCTT010000064.1, forward strand.
CCTCGGTAAAACAAGAGCGGGAAAACTTAGAAAAAGGTTTTTCTTCATGGATTGCTGTTTTCAGCGAAGAAAGTGCTTTCCCTGACGGAATTATCACTGTAAGTAACATTCGCAAAGGAACGGGAAACATTGCAGGTGTTACAATTCCCACTTTTGAGGGTGCGGATTTTTCCAGAGGTGATTACGATTTATATGAAACACCACTTTGGGTGGATATTGCTGCTAATCACATGGAAAAAGCAATGTCGCTCGATTTAGAGGCGGAAGTGTTGTACGAACAGGTAAGGCTTTTAGAAAAAGAATTGCTTTCTACTTCGCAAAGAGTCAATTTGTTTGAAAAGGTAAAAATCCCCGAGACACAGGCAAATATCAAAAAAATATCAATTTATATGGCAGACCAGCAGGTTAGTGCTGTTGTGCGTTCAAAAATTTCAAAACGCAAAATAGCAACTCGTGATAAAGCATCTTCGGGAACGGGGGTGTGTGCGGTATGATTGTACCGATGAAAAAAATCTCTCTTGTGGTTATGGGAGATAAAAAAAGAGAAGCTCTTAAAAAGCTTCGCAAAGCAGGAATTCTTCATATAGAAATAACAGAAGGCTCAGGCAAAAAAATTGATGAACTAAAAGAACAAGTTGCTTTGCTTGAAAGTGCAATTTTCATACTGAGTGAAAAGAAAAATAAGAATGTTGAGCAGAAAGACATAACTGCTTTCGAGGCTGTTTCTGCAGCAAAAGAAATAACTACCTTAGCAGAAGAAAAGAAAACCTGTTTAAATGAACGACTTACGTTGATTTCTGAGCTTGAACGGCTTAAAAGCTGGGGTGATGTCAACCCTGACGACATTAATGATTTGTTAAAAAACGGTGTTGACATTTCGTTTTATGAAATGCCGAGAGCGGAGTATGAAAGTATTCCTGAAACAGTAAAAATCATTAGTTTGGAAAAAACTAAAAATTCAGTGAAATTTGCTCTCATTATATCCGGTGTTGAGGATGAAGAAATTGCAGACAGTCTCAAAAACTATCGTTTTGAGTTGCCACAGATTTCTACCACAGAGATAAAGCAAAAGCTTGAAGAAGTTAATAAAGCGATAGAGTCAATTGATGAAAAAATAATTGGTTATGCAGGATATAAGTATGGTATAAAGAATACTGTTAAATCCTGCGAAAAGGAAATTGAGTTTGAGATATATGCCACAGGTATGGCAGACGAAAACCTGTCGGAGAACGAAAAAAATGATGCTTCCGTTGCATATTTTACAGGATATGTTGAAGAAGAAAATCTGCCTTACCTTAAGGAAATCGCTAAAGATAATTTTTGGGGACTTCTTATTGAAGAACCCACCGAAGAAGATAATGTTCCGACAAAGCTTAAAAACAATAAGTTTGTAAGCCTTATTTATCCGCTTACCGACTTTCTGGGTACTGTACCCGGTTATTTTGAATACGATATTTCGGGTTGGTTTTTAGGCTTTATCCTCATTTTCTTCGGAATTATATTCGGTGACGGAGTTTACGGACTGCTTATTACAGCCGCTGCCGCAGTATTGATTATTAAATCTGCAAAAGCAAAGAAAGAAATTCCACCCGCATTTCTGTTAGTTGGTCTTTTCGGTATTTCGACAATACTCTGGGGAACGGTAACCTGCACATGGGGTGGTCTTCCTGCAGAGAAGTTGCCCGAATGGCTTCAAAAAATATCAATTCCGTTTATTTCAAATGTATATGCCGATAAAATATGGTATCCTTTCTGGACAGATGGTTCAGCAGGGCTTACAACCGCACAGAATCTGCAAATTTTCTGTTTCTCATTGGCTCTGATTCAGCTTGTTATAGCGCATCTTAAGGTTGCAAAAAGAAACAGGAAATCAATTAAGATACTTGGTGATATCGGTTCAATATTGCAGCTTATAGGTATCTATTATGTTGTGCTGAGTTTTGTTGTTAATTCCGCTGTTTTCAGCTTCGGCCTCGTAATCGGCGGTGTTCCCGTAGGAACCGTTGCTCTTATACTCGTTATCGTCGGATTTGTTATGAGCTTTGTGTTTGCAAATTATGAGGGAAGTGTTGGTAAATCCATACTTGAAAGTCTGAAAAACATAGTTTCTGTTTTGCTTGGCGTAGTCAATGTTTTCTCAGATATAGTTTCTTATATAAGGCTTTGGGCAGTCGGTCTTGCAGGTGCTGCGATATCTGCAACGGTAAACGAACTCGCAAGTCCGATGTTGGGCAATTTTATGTTTATGATAATTGCCATAGTCCTTCTGGTATTCGGACACGGACTTAATATGATACTGAATGTTCTGTCGGTTATTGTTCACGGAATCAGACTGAACACTTTGGAATTCTCATCACATCTTGATATGTCATGGAGTGGACACAAATTTAAACCATTTAAAGAACAAATTGATTAAAAAGGAGAATCACTATGAATTTAGGTTTATTAGGTACAGCATTAGCAATGGGTATTGCCGCTATTGGTTCTGCAATCGGTATCGGTATCGCAGGTCAGGCATCAATCGGAGCGTGGAAGAAGTGCTATATGAGCAATAAAGCAGCACCTTTCATTCTTACAGTTTTTGCAGGTGCCCCTCTTACACAGACTATTTACGGATTTCTGCTTATGCAACAGATGAAATCAGCCACAGCAGATCCTGCTTTTCTTTTCGGTCTCGGTATTGCGTCGGGTCTTGCTATGGCAGTTTCGGCTTATGTTCAGGGTAAAGCTGGTGCTGCGGGTGCAGACGCTTTAGCAGAAACAGGAAAAGGCTTTTCTCAGTACATTACTGTTGTCGGTCTGTGTGAAACAGTAGCACTGTTCGCTCTTGTTTTCAGTATGGTAGCTTTAGGATAACTTGAAAAAGGTTGGAGTATCATTAATATTATTGAGTTTTTAATGAAATCTGATACTGATTCAGAAATAATCTCCTTTTTGCCTTTTTCTCATCTGCATTTTATGTATTCAAAAAACCGTTTCACTGCAAGTGAGGCGGTTTTCTTATCTCTTATTGATGCAATTAGCCTCGTCTCCGGAGTAGCCATAAGCTGTCATCAATTTAGCCTGTGTAATCGCAATAGCCATATCTTCAAGGGTGAAAAAAGCCTGTGCACCTACTCGGCTATATAATTGCTTAATAATGTGAATATGTGTGGCGTACTGTGTTCCTGGGTTTCTAAATCTAATCATATCGCTCCTCCTGATTCTTATAGGCCGGCGAATAATTCACTCAGGGAAATTCCAAGACCATCGGCTATCTTTTTGATGTTACAGATAGATATATTTCTACGCCCGGCCTCAACAGAAGCAAAATATGTTCTATCCATACCGATACTCAAGGCGAATTTTTCTTGACTAAGTCCAGTTTTGCTACGAAATTCTCCAATCCGTTCACCAAGTTCTTTTGTAACCATAAAAATACACCTCCAATATAGTATTATACAAGCACACGGATTATGGAACAACGGACTATGAGCAACAAGCGGATATTAACAAACTCCCCACAAAATAAACTGTCCGTACAATATTGGGTCAGTCCACTGTGGGGAGTCTGCTTTTTATTTGTGTTATTATTGTGTACCTCAATCTTACATACTTTATATGAAAACAGAAGAGACGCTTGGAGCAGGTAAGCACCTGTTTCAGGCGTCTTTCTTTTTGTGTTTCGTTCAGCGCTTGAAATAAAAACGGTAACTGAAAAGAGGTGCATATTTGTTACCACATGAAATTAATTAACAAGGAGGATGATAAATAAAAGTCAAAAGCCGAAATGTCTTTTGTGTCTTTGGATTGAACTTTCTTTCAGTAAAAAATAAAAGGAGGACTACTCGTATGAAAGAAACATAGCAAAAAGACCTTGAAAAAGTAAGGTAAAAGCGAAGGTGAAGCCTTCGCAATTCATAACCGACGGGGTATATATAGTGATTTTACAGGTCGGTTATGCGTGGCAAAACAGTCATTGCAAATATAGACAAAGGCTGTTTTGTCACACCGTCGGCAGATAGTGCTGACGGTTACTAAGGGGTTATTTCAACGGTTATTCGGGGAAATAACCTCTTAGTAAGGGGATTTTTGGTGTTACGGGAATGACTCAACCGTAACGGACAGTATGTCGCTTCATAAGAAGCCCTGAGTTGTTTAACGGCGAATTATCGCAGGACGGAAAGGAGAATGCCGTGTTCAGAAAAGGTTTTCCAAACAAATAATAAGGAAGTGTATAAATGAGTAACAAGAAAAAGTTCAAGAAACAAAGCATAGCTCGCATAATGTTTGAAGAGGCAAAAAGCTTTTTTGCAAAGTACCCGAACAACGTTACGAGAAGTGCTTATGTTAAAAATTATCGCAAGTTCATTGATTATTGCAGAAGAGAATTTGACTGCAAAACAGCAGATGAATGCAAGGAGCATATTGCAGATTATGTAGATTACCTTGTTCAGAAAGAACTTACCCCGAGCACAATTCACACCTACATCGCTCCTGTTGCGATTTACCATGGAATACCTATGGAGAAGATTCAAAAGCCGAGAAGATGTGCTGCACACAATGTTCGTTCCCGCAGCAACAACGGCAGACAGTACCGCAGCGACAATGATGAAAACAATCCCAAATATGCACGTTCGGTAGATTTTCAGAAGTGTGTCGGCATTAGAAGAAATGAGCTTGCCAATCTTCGCAGCAACGATTACACACAAGATGAGAATGGAAACTTTTTTGTAATAGTCCGAAAAGGAAAAGGCGGCAAAAGACAGCTGCAGAAGATTCTCCCGGAAGATGTTGAGTTTGTGAAAAGCTATTTCTACGGAACAGAAAGCAAGGTATTCGATCCGAGTGAGCTTAATAATCAGATCGACTATCATTCGCTCCGTGCCGCACAGGCAAAACGAGCTTACAAGTATTACCTCGACAGAATAAATAACGAAGAAGGCTACCGGGAGGAACTTGAAGAATTGATCTGTAGGCATTGGAATGAGCGCTGTCTGGATAAGAGAACTAAGAAACCCAAGCCGATAAACAAATCTGATTTTACCGGGACATATAAGTTGAGAGGTGAGAGTAAAAAGCATGCAATAAAAAACGGCCTGCCGACCGAATATGACCGACTTGCCGTTCTTGCTACGAGTATATTCCATCTCAGTCATTGGAGATTGAATGTCTGTGTGTCCAACTATCTGATTGCCGTATAAAAACTGTTGTTCAGAAAAGAGTTAATCATTATCCGTGATAAACGCATCTAATGCAAAACCGGCACCGTGTTTAAATCCGGCCTTGTAGCTGTCAAAGTCGATATCTCCGGATATAATTCCCCATAGGTTTACATACTCAATAAAAAGACTTTTTTCGGCATCTGTAAGTTTTTCTTTAAGTACTGATTCTATCTCACAAAGCTTATTGAAGTCCTTTTGAAAGTCTGAGTTTTTCTTGATTTCACGCATTTGCGGTTCAAGATTGCCGTAATAAAAATCTTCGATAAATCCCATTTGCATTACCTTTCAGACCAAAGTTTTGATTGGCTTGTATTCGGTTTCGCCGGGCAAGCGGTAACTTACAGGTGTACCTCTCACAGTAATCAACTCTTCCGGTAATAACAAAGCCTCATACTCATCGTTAAAAATAAGCTTAACCATATTATCGGATTTAGGGCTTATATAGGCAACAAAAAGCTCGTCTGCGAAATCAACAACGGCATAGCCCACGGAAGGAAGCCTATTCGGGTCGTACCTGATAACCGTTCCTTTACGGGTGTCGGCAAAGCTGTTGTCTCGGGCAAAGAATTCGTTTTCGTTCAGAGCAATATCGGGGATTCTACCAAGATAAAAGAATGTCAATTGCTCTGAAATAAATTCTTCCGTAGCGTCAGGAACAAGTGACTTAATTAATGCTTTTGCAAAAGGGAATGCAATCGGAGTAAGGTTAAGGAACTTGTCCGTAATATCCGGCGGTAATTTGTAGGCTTTGAAAGATTCCTCTTTCAGTCGGGTGGCAAGTCTTTCAAGATTCTTTTCCATTCAATATATCCTTTCATTTGTTTTGTCAAAAGACAAGCTACAGTTTAAAGGATAATTACGTACAAATCACGTACAGAGTACGTACGAAGCGCAAATTTTATGTAAATAACATTTACTTGATAATATGACATTACGAAAGAACTGTTAGAAAACATACTGAGAAAACGCTTGAAATCAAGCGCAAAACCTTTATTTTCTGTACTAAAAAGTAACATCATACGCTGGTGACAGTGACCAGACACCTTTTTATCCATAAGAAAGGAAATATTCTTCGTCCACAGCGATGTCGTAATTATCGTTGTTGACAATTGTCGGAGCGGTGATATATAATTTCGGCAGGAGGTGTACCCATGAAAACGGTCCGCACCATTTTGATTTTAATTTCAGCTTTTTTATTTCTCTTGTGTTCGTGTGCCGAGGACGAAGCAGTCACAACGGTAGCTGTTGTCAACGGTGAAACGGTAACGCAGGAGGAGTTTAACTATTTCAAAGCTCGCTTAAGAGCGAATGTTATAAACTATTATATTTCTGAGTTCAACGCCAAGGTTGACGAGAATTTCTGGCAGACGGATTTTAACGGAATAACACCGGAAAAAGATCTTGAAGACAGAGTCATCAGTGAGTGTGTAAAAGCTAAAATTCAACTTGTTCTTTGCAGAGAAAACGGAATTTATGATGACATTTCATTCGCTGGCTTACGCCAAAGGGCAGAGAACTTTAACAGTCAGAATAAAAGCGGAACAATTGGTTTAAAAACAATTGAAATGGATACCTTTTACACTTACTATATTGATACGGGAGTTATGGAACTTAAAAGTATTCTCGGTGAAAAGGAGCTTGCACCGACGGAAGAAGAAATCAATGCATGTCTTGAAAATTTCGGCACCCGAGAGGAAAATTATACCGCCGCACGCAAAACGGCAATTTCAAAGAAATATGATGATATGATTGAAAAGCTCTGCAAAGAGGCAGACATTCAGAAATAAAACAAAAGCTTGCATCGTAAAAAATGCAAGCTTTTATCATTTCTTTTTATCAGTCAAACAAATCGGAAATCAGGCGGGATATTGCAATGAACATACTGACGAGGATATCGCAGATTGTCGGGTGCTCTTTTTCACCCTCAACACCGTCACCCTCATAACAGCCTATATTGTGCGTACTGTCAAGAGAAATTCCGAAGAAGTCATGCTCACCCATATTTTCTTCAACCTGAACACCTGCACCGATGCACGGTGAGCAGGCTTTGAGTATAAAGCTGTTCTTATCCGTTAAATCCTCACCTGCAAACTGTGGCAAGGCGATGAAGGAGTTTTTGTCATTTATGGGCTTGGTAACGCCCCAATAGCAGTTGTTTGACATATCATAATCGTATTTCCGGTTAAACTTCATAAGGTAACCGGGTTCGAGGATGAATATGTTATTTTTTATCACGGCATCATCATACATATAGAAGTTATACGTGCTGCCGTTGACAATGGTATTGTTGTAAAACTTGAAATCGTGCTCTGCTGTTTCGTTACCGTTTCCGGAACCGTTTGAAGTTATATTATCGTTTACAGAAAGACAGTAACGGACAGTGTTGCCGTAATGGTCGTCGTGAACAGGGCAGTTCCACATAAATCTTACATTGTCGTGAGAGTAAATGTATTGGAATGTACTGTGGTCGGTATGGTCGTCAAAATCGACAGCCATTCCGTCAAGCACATTTTTTGCACCTGCAATCTCACAATTTTCAACAAGACCGTTGGTAACACCCCACATCCACACGGGAGCAGTATAATAAACACCGGAGCTCTGACAAGTGTTGATAATTGAAGAATTGCGCAGAATAATTGTATCCGTATCCGACATTATAAACGCATCATCCCACAAATCGTGAATACTGCAGTTTTCAACAATTATATTTTTATTGTACGGTGTTTCGGGAGTATTGGGGTAGTTACTTCCCGTGAAAATGCCGTAACCGCAGTCATATATTTCACAGCCGTCAACGGTTATATTCTCAAGATGAGCACCCGGAGTTACGGGCGAGCCCATCAGACGGATTGCAGCTCTGCTGCTACTAAAGTAATTGTCTGAAGGATAATTCTGTATATCGTGAAGAGTAACATTCCGTATAACTACATCTTTTACGCACGAATTTCTGTAATAAACGAGAATACCCGTACCTTTCGGAGCAGTTATTTCAATGTTTTCAATAATCCAACCCGAAGCATCATAAAGAGCTATAACGGGATCATTTTCCTTTGACGAGGTAAACAGAGGCTTCGCACCCTCACCGTAAGAGCCGATAGTTATCGGATTTGAGGCGTCGGAAGTTCCCATAACACCAAAATTACCTATGTAAACACCGCCTGCCTTGAAAAGAACGCTGTCTCCACCGTAATATAAAATCGAAGCAGCTTTTTCGATTGTCTTAAAAGCCTTGTCGGGCGATAAACCACTGTTGGAGTCATCTCCGGCTATTGAATCAACATAGTAAACCGTACCCGTGGACGCCGAGGCAAAGACCGTTGCCGAAGCTGTTATGCACAAGCAAAGCACGATACAAAAAAATTTATTGAGCATTTTCATAAAAACACCTCCGCCCAAATTTTAACACGCTACTAAAGTATAGTCAACAAATGAATTATAGTTTATAAAAATTGAGTATATCTTCAAATTATAGTAGTGTAAAAGACAATTACGTACAAATCACGTACAAAGTACGTTCGAAACGCAAATTTTTATGTAAATGACATTTACTTGATAATATGACATTACGCTACTGTCAAAACAACTGTCAGTTCAGGGCTAAACTCTCGAATTCCCCTATTCTGCTTGATTTTTTTAACCAAATGTGACGACTCCAAAACCGCGTGTCGGGCATCGTCGCCGAAGTGCCGCCTGTGGCGGATAAAGCAAGGCGAGGATGGCGCAGCGGTCAAAATTCATAGGCGCTCCAAGCCGTAATGAATTTTGGGCACCGCAAGAGGGGTTGCGAAGCAACTTCAAGTCCTTCTGCCCCTGCCAGAGAAGATAAATCCGAACTCAATTACCTTGATTGGTGATGCGTTCGGATTTATTGTTTTTTTTGCCAACAAATGAATAGCTATTAAATCTTCCGGAACTGATTTGACTGTTGATCATATAAAAATTGCAAAACAATCATCTTAAAAAGGACAGCAGAAATAATCTGCCGTCCTTTGAGTTTTAATTATTCACTTTTAAGAGTGGATATTTTATTTTAAAATCTTAAATTTACCGATTATGGGCAATTCTTTTGCCTTGCCGCCGATGGCATAAACTATGCCGATAATTGCGAGAACGGTAATTGCAAGGCCTGCAATGGGAGCAATTATCCAACCGATAATGGGGATTACTGTGATTACGGATGAGAGAATTGCGCCAATAAAGAGCACAAGACCCTGATTGGTGTGGAAGCGGGCAAACTTTGAGTCCTTTGCCGCAAGCAACGGAATAAGGAAAATTATGTAAGCCAGCAACGCCATAACCTTGTTCTTTTCGATATCCTGTGCATCGTATTCCGCCGTTGTGTCTGCCGTGTTGTTGAGTTCTGTCAGCTTTGCGGAGAGGTCAACAGCAGGTGCGCTTGCCTGCTCGGCAGGGGCTTCAATCGGAGCGCCGCAATTTGTGCAAAACCTTACATTTTCCTCTACCTGTGTGCCGCACTGTTTACAAGTTAACATCATTCTTTCCTCCTTAGTTTAATTAATATGAGTTTTTAACCCAGATAATCCTTGATAGCGTCCCTGATTTCGTCTTCGTTTTCGGACATATATTTTTCTGCTTCATCCATTGTGTCGCTGAAGCTCTTTTGCAAGCCTACGCCGATATCAACCTTTGCGCCGTCATAATAGAACAGCTGGCCAAGCTCGCTGTCTTTATTGTTGTCGTATTCGTCGCTTACGTAAATAACGTAATTCTTGCCGTCAACTCTGAATGCCCAGCCCTTCATAAGCCAGCTGTCAAGTGCTTCGTCCAGAGTTACTTCGCCGAGTGCGTCCTCGCCGTCGCCTGCGAACTCATAGCCTCTGATGTTGTAGCCGTCATCGGAAGCCTTTGCGGTTGCATCAAACACCTTTTTATACCACGCATCAAACTCGTCTTCTG
>CALCTT010000065.1 GCA_937906895.1 uncultured Clostridia bacterium
TTATGCTTGCAAACGCATCAAATGCTATTATCGTTGGTTTCAACGTTCGTCCTGACCCTGTTGCTGCTGAAATTGCAGAGCGTGACGGCGTTGATATGAGAATGTATCGTATCATTTATGACTGTATCGAAGAAATCGAAGATGCTATGAAGGGTATGTTAGCACCTAAATTCCGTGAAGTATTACTTGGCAGAATCGAGGTTCGTAATGTATTCAAGCTTTCTTCAGCAGGTACAATCGCAGGTTCTTATGTACAGAACGGTAAGGTTACAAGAAACGCACAGATTCGTGTTGTTCGTGACGGTATTGTTATTGCTGAAGATGCAATTTCATCACTTAAGAGATTTAAGGATGACGTTAAGGAAGTGGCTTCTGGTTACGAATGTGGTATCGGTCTTAACAAGTTTAACGATGTTAAGGAAGGCGACATTTTCGAAGCATTCATTATGGAGGAATACAGAGACTAATGGCAGGTTACAGAGTAGGAAGAGTATCGGAAGATATTAAACGCGAAATCGTTGCCGTTATCCGTGAATTAAAAGACCCAAGAGTAAGAGATAAGTTTCTTACTGTTGTCCGTGTTGATGTAAGTTCTGACCTTTCTTTTGCCAAGGTTTATGTCAGCTCAATGAGTGGCATTGACGATGCAAAAGAGGCCTGCAAGGGACTTACATCTGCAACAGGTCTTATAAGACGAGAGGTTGGCAGTAAATTGCACTTGAGAAAAACTCCTGAGCTTAAATTTATTGCAGACGACTCCGTTCAGCACGGTATGGAAATATTTAGAAAAATCGAAAGCACAGTTATCACTGATGCTGACGACGAGGAATGAAATGAAAAATATTAATGTAAAAGAGTGTGCAACTCTTTTGAAAGAATATGATAATTATCTTATTCTTACACATCGCAACCCTGATGGTGATACTCTCGGCAGTGCATTTGCACTTAAAAGAGCGTTAGACTTGTTGGGGAAAAATTCAATGGTTCGTTGTGGTGACAAAATTCACCCTAAGTTTTCATATCTTTGGGATGAACTGGACAACAGCGAAATCACATTTGACAAAATAATTGCAGTTGATGTTGCTGACAAAAAGCTTTTAGGTGAAGAATTCGAGGCAAAATACGGTGACGATGTGTTTTTGTGCATTGACCACCATCTGTCAAACAGAGAATACTCGCAAAATCTTCTTTTAGAGGACAGAGCAGCTGCTGCAGTTGTAATTTATGAAGTTATATGTCAGTTGGGTGTAGAGGTTACACCTGAAATTGCAAACTGTGTTTATACGGGACTTGCAACTGACACAGGCTGTTTTATGTATTCAAACACAACACCTACTGTTCACAGAATTGCAGCAGAGGTTATGGAAAAAGGTGCTGATTACACACTTATCAACCGACTTATGTTTGAAACAAGAACACTTTCGTATATAAGACTTGAACAGATGGCAGTTGCATCTATTGAGTCACATTTTGACGGAAAATGTGCGATTATGACGATTACACAGAAGATGTTCGAGGAAAGTGGCTCAAATGCAGGTGAATGTGACGGAATTGCATCAATTCCTCGTAAAATCGAGGGAGTTAAAATCGGTGTGACAATCCGTGAACAGGAAAACGGCAGATTTAAGGTTTCAATGAGAACTGTTGAGCCTTACGACGCAGCGAAAATTTGTGCAAATTTCGGTGGTGGCGGTCATAGTGCAGCAGCAGGTTGCGAATTTGACTGTCCGCTCCCGGAAGTTAAAAAACAGTTGCTCTCAAAAATTGCAGAGTGTATTGAAATTAAATTATAATTTGTATGGGTCTTCACAATGTAGGGGTCGCTGCCCACAGCGACCCGACATAGTTTGATGGCAGGCTTTAGAACGGGACGGTGTGGGGTGCGGGTGTCCGGTGGACACCTCTGCATAGCAGAAGCACCGACCGAACCGGCAGGTGAGACCCATCGTCCCCTACGAAATTCTATTCCTGCAAACTTCGGTTCGTAAATGTTATTATAAAGGAAGCGTTAAAATGACAGGTATTATTTGTCTTGACAAGCCCTGTGATATGACATCTTTTATGGCTGTTAAAAGAGCCTCACGCATTTTAGGTGTAAAAAAAGCAGGACATACAGGCACACTGGACCCTATGGCTACCGGTGTACTTGTTATTATGTTGGGACATTGTACCCGTTTCATTGAACTTTTGCCTGAACATAAAAAAAGCTATACTGCAAGGGTAAAATTGGGGCTTACAACCGACACACTTGATATTACAGGTGAGATTTTATCGGAAAGTGATGTTGATGTAACTTCAGAACAGTTGCTTTCTGTTGCAGAAAAGTTTAAAGGTGATATTTTGCAGACACCGCCTATGTATTCGGCTATCAAAAAAGACGGTGAACGACTTTACGATTTAGCACGAAAGGGCATTGAAATCGAGCGTGAACAGAGAAAAATCACTATTGAAAAGTTAGAAATCTATGATTTTGACGGAACTGAATTTTCAATGGATGTTACCTGTTCAGCAGGTACGTATATCCGTTCACTTTGCGACGATATTGGCAAAGTTTTGGGCTGTGGTGCAGTTATGACTAAACTTCGCCGTACTGAAGCAAACGGTTTTTCAATTGAAAATTCAGTTACATTAGAAGAATTAGAGAAGCTTGTAAGTGAAAACAAAACGGAAAGTGCTATAACTTCGGTTGAAAAAGCACTTATGAGTTATCCTGAAATTACAGTTACAAAGCCTCAGGCTAACCGTTTTCATAACGGTGGTGCATTGGGCTATGAAAGATTACACGGCAATTTTCCTGTGGGAATTTATCGTGTTTATTCCCCTGAAAGAAAATTATTAGGTCTTGGAGAAATTTCAGAAGAAAAAGGCGACCTGTGTGTTAGGAGGGTGCTTGTAGAAGAATGAATAAGCTTGCTTTGGCTCTTGGCACCTTTGACGGGTTGCACAGAGGCCATTTAAATGTATTAAACGAAGCAAAAGACTTTGCTTTCCAAGGTTTTGTCCCTGCTATGCTTATGTTTGATGCACACCCTCAATCAGTGCTTAAGGGTGTTGCTCCTCCCCTGCTTATTACAAAAGAGGATAAAGAGGATTTTGCACGACAGAATGGCGTTTTGCCTGTACATATAAGTTTTGAGGACATCCGTGACCTCTCTCCTGAAGAATTTTTGCGGGATATTCTCATTAATAAGTACAATGTTGGTGCCGTTGTTTGTGGCGAAAACTTTCTTTTCGGTAAAGATGGTGGTGGTGACAGCAAATTGCTTTGTGAATTATGCGAAAAATACGGTGTAATTTACAAAATGGCACAAAGCATCGAATATAAAGGTGAAATGATTAGTGCCACAAGAATCAGAAAAGCATTGGCAGACGGTGATATTAAAACTGCAAACGAAATGCTTGGCAGAAAATTTTCCTATGATTTTCTCGTTGTTGAGGGAAACAAAATCGGTAAAAAGATTTTTGGTTTTCCAACAATCAATCAGCATTTCCCGACAGGTTTTATCAACCTTAAGCACGGTGTTTATGCTTCACAATCAACGGTTGACGGAAAAGTGTATCCGTCAGTTACAAACTTTGGTTGTCACCCTACAATCGGTGGTGACAAGGTGCTTTCTGAAACCTGTATTTTAGGTTTTGACGGTGACCTTTATTATCAAAAAATCAAAGTTGAACTCATAGAATTTATTCGTACAGAGAAAAAATTCAACTCAAAGGATGAATTGAAAGCACAAATTGATGCAGATACGAAATCTGCTATTGAAATATTCAACAAATTGGTATAAAATGTTAATAGTGCTTATTTCCGAACTTTTTTCGGATAGCAATATATAATTAAGGGTTGTTGGAATTGAGTATGGGGTTTTTATGCTCAGTTCTCTTCACCAAAATGAAAGGGAATGATTTATATGCCAAACGTATTTTTCAAAGCTTTCTGTCGAGTTTATCAGAAAGTGATTTACCTTGTTGAGTTCTTCTTACCTTGGGGAGAACCTGAAATGCTTACAGGTCCCGGAAGTATCAAGAAGCTCCCATCATTTGTTAAGAGCAAGGGTGTTGACAACGTTCTTATCGTAACTGATAAGGGACTTACTTCACTTGGTCTTCTCAACTCTCTTTATGAAGAATTGGACAAAGCAGGGGTTAAGTACACAGTATTTGACGGTGTACAGCCAAACCCAACAATCGATAATATTGAAACTGCAAGACAGATGTATCTTGACAACGGCTGTCAGGGTATTATCGCATTCGGTGGCGGTTCACCAATGGACTGTGCAAAAATTGCTGCAGCAAGAGTTGTTAAACCTAATCAGCCAATCGAAAAAATGCGTGGTATTATGAAAATCGGCAAAAAGCTTCCTCCATTTTTTGCTGTTCCTACAACAGCAGGTACAGGTTCAGAATGTACACTTGCAGCGGTTGTTTCTAACCCAAAGACACACGAAAAATATGCTTGTAACGACTCTGTTCTTCGTCCGCCTTACGTTGTGTTTGACCCTGAACTTACAGTTGGTCTTCCACCACACATCACATCAACAACAGGTATGGATGCTCTCACACACGCAGTTGAAGCATATATCGGTAAATCAAATGTTCCGTCAACAATTCAGTTTGCTGAAAAGGCAACTAAGATGATATTCCAGAACCTTGAAACAGTTTACAACGACGGTAAGAACATTGAAGCAAGAAATCAGATGCTCCTCGCTTCTTACAACGCAGGTATGGCATTTACCCGTGCTTATGTTGGTTATGTTCACGCTATTGCTCATAACCTTGGTGGTTTCTACGGACTTCCTCACGGTCTTGCAAATGCTGTTATTCTTCCTGTGGTTCTCGAGGCTTACGGCAGTGCCGTTTACACACCACTTGCAAAGCTTGCTGATATCGTTGGTATCAGTGGTGCAAATGAAGAAGCAAAGGCAAAAGCATTTATCGAAGAAATCAAGGCTATGAACAAGAGAATGAATATCCCAACAGGCTTTGCACAGATTAAGGAAGAAGACATTCCTACAATCGTGGAACGTGCACTTAAAGAAGGTAACCCTCTTTACCCTGTTCCTGTAATCTTCGGTAAGGAAGAAATGACTGCAATCATTAAATCATTGATGATTAAGGAAACAGCAAACGTATAAAATTTAAGTACATAAAAAATTAAGGAACTTCCAATCGGGAGTTCCTTTTTTTATGCTGTTATGTTGTATTTTGTAAGGGCAGGTCTCCGTGCCTGCCCTTACAAAGGTTCGGTTTCTAATTTAATTTTGCATAAAAAAACAACGGCGGGGGTGCGGGTGTCCGGTGGACACCTCTGCAAAGCAGAAGCACTGACCGAACCGGCAGGTGAGATACAAGACCCCGCCCTACCGTGTTGCAATTACTTATTGCTTATTTTCGCAATGCTTTCTTCAAGCATATTGAGTTTTTCTGTGTACTTTGCAAGTTTTTCTCTCTGTTCATTTACGAGAGCTTCAGGTGCTTTTGCAACAAATTTTTCGTTGTTGAGCTTACCTGAAACAAACGCAATTTCTTTAAGCACACCTGCTTTTTCCTTTTCAAGTCGCTGGAGTTCTGCCTTAAAGTCAACGAGTTCGTCAAGCGGAATAAAGAGTCTTGCATCTTCTGTGATGATAGCAACAGCCTCATCATTTTCGTAACCCTTAACGATTTCAACCTCAGAAGCAGAAGCAAGTCTTACGAAGAAGTTTGCACCTTCACTGAATGTGTTTTCATAAGCAGTTTCAATGAAAATCTTTGCTTTCTTTGATGGCGGAACATTCATTTCTGCACGACGGTTACGGACAGCCTTGATTGCTGTCATAACTCTTTCCATTTCTGTTTCGTCAGCCTTGAATGAAAGCTCGTCAGTAAATACAGGCCACTCTGAAATCATAATTGAATCACCGTCGTGAGGTAATGTCTGCCAGATTTCTTCTGTGATAAATGGCATAAACGGATGTAAGAGTTTAAGAGTATTTGACATTACATAAACGAGAACTGCTTTGACAGTAGCTTTTGCAGTTGCACATTCGCCATTAAGACGGATTTTTGCAATTTCAATGTACCAGTCACAGAATACGTCCCAGATAAAGTCGTAAAGCTTCTGTACAGCAAGACCTAATTCAAACTTTTCAAGTGAATCAGTAACATCTTTTACAAGGTCGTTGTACTTACTTAAAATCCATTTATCTTCAATAGCAAGGTTCTTTGGAACATAAGGTGCATATTCGTTTTCATCAAGGTTCATAAGAATGAAACGAGCAGCATTCCAGATTTTGTTAGCAAAGTTACGACTTGCTTCAACCTTTTCGTCAGAGAAACGCATATCGTTTCCCGGGCTGTTACCTGTTGCAAGAGTAAATCTCAAAGCGTCTGCACCATACTGGTCGATAATTTCAAGCGGGTCGATACCGTTACCGAGTGATTTTGACATTTTTCTACCCTGAGCATCACGAACAAGACCGTGAATAAGAACTGTATCAAAAGGAACCTGTCCTGTGTATTCAAGAGCAGAGAAAATCATACGAGAAACCCAGAAGCCGATAATATCGTAACCTGTTACGAGAGTGTTTGTCGGGTAATAGTGCTTCAAATCCTCTGTCTGTTCAGGCCAACCAAGTGTTGAGAATGGCCAGAGTGCTGATGAGAACCAAGTATCAAGAGTGTCCTCGTCCTGACGAAGATGTGTGCTGCCGCATTTTGGACAAACAGTCACTTCTGTCTTTGAAACAATTGTTTCACCGCAATCGTCACAATACCAAGCAGGAATTCTATGGCCCCACCAGAGCTGACGGGAAATACACCAGTCACGAGTACCGTTCATCCAATTGAGATAATTCTTTGTAAATCTTTCAGGAATGAACTTTGTTTCGCCTTTTTCAACTGCTTCAATAGCAGGCTTTGCAAGAGGAACCATACGAACAAACCACTGTTTTGAAACCATTGGTTCAATTGTGTTGTGACAACGATAGCAAGTACCAACTTCGTGCTTACGAGGTTCAACTTCCTTGAGATAGCCACCTGCTTTAAGGTCCTCAAGAATTGCTTTTCTTGCTTCCATTGTTGTCATACCTGCGTATTTACCGCAGTCAAGAACTTCAGGCTCATTTTCAGTAGCACGACCACTTGCAATAAGCTCATCGGCAATTCTCTTATCTTCAGCACCTGTAAGGTGACCGTCATAAGTAAATGTACGAACAATCGGAAGGTTATTTCTCTGACCAACTTCAAAGTCGTTAGGGTCATGAGCAGGAGTGATTTTAACAACACCTGTACCCTTTGTCATATCAGCGTGTTCGTCGCAAACGATTGGAATTTCTTTGTTAAGTAAAGGTAAAATAACGTGACAACCGTGAAGATGCTTGTATCTTTCGTCAGCAACATTAATCGCAACTGCAGTATCACCAAGCATTGTTTCAGGACGAGTTGTAGCAAGTTCAAGCTTTTCGCCTGTTTCCTTAACTGTGTAAAGAAGATGCCAGAAGCTACCGTCCTGTTCTTCATATTCAACCTCTGCATCAG
>CALCTT010000066.1 GCA_937906895.1 uncultured Clostridia bacterium
TAGGCGGCCCTTATAGGGCCTGTGCAAACCACCAGTTCAACTGGTGGTTATGATTTTATTCAACATTATCTTCAATATAAACTAATATATCCTGAACATTACAATGCAGAATTTTACATAAATCATCAATAGTTACCGTACTTAATGGCTTGTTATGCTTCAATCTGTCCAACAAACTTCTGCTGATGTTATAATCTTTAATCAACTTATATGTTGTTATATTGTTCTTTTTGAGAGTTTCGTAAAACGGCTTGTAAGAAATCACATATTTCACCTCTGATAATATGGTAAAATATTGTCTATTTATTGACAATTGTCGATAAAACGAGTATAATCAAAGTGCAAAATTATATTTGTTTCAGATTATATTTAGGAGGAGATTATTATGGAATAGTATGTTTAATTTTCGTGTTTACAGATGATTTTTAACTAATACATTACTTTTATGCCATATTTTTCGATAATTATGTATTTTCTATTGTAATTATTTTTAATATGAAATATACTATATTTGAGAAATAATAAAATTTTATATAAAGGAGGAAAAATTATTATGAAAACAACAAAAAAATTCTTAGCAATTATCCTCGCAATACTTATGGTGGTAACCATTATCCCAATTACAGCAAGTGCTGCTACATATTCAGGCACTTGTGGTTCAAATCTCACATGGAATTTTGATGATTATACAGGCACCTTGACTATTTCAGGTACAGGTGGAATGGACAGATACAAAAGCTCAAATCGTCCATGGGAAAGCTATGAGGATGAAATTGAAAATATTGTTGTTGAAGAAGGTGTTACTTCAATCAACAACTATGCATTTTACGATTTTGATAAACTCGTGAGTGTATCAATTGCTGGTACTGTAAGTACTTTTGGCAGTTATGTATTCAAAGGATGCGACTTGTTGTCAACTATTGTTATTCCGGATGCACCAACATCGATTGGAAATAGTATGTTTGAAGGTTGCAAAAGTCTTGAAAATGTAACAATTGGTAGTGGTATAACCATGATTTGTGGTGATGCTTTTAATGGTTGTACTGCACTTGAAAGTGTTACAATTCCTGATAATGTTGTTATGATTCAAGAGAGAGTGTTTATAGGTTGTACTGCTCTCAAAACAATAAGTTTAAGTAAGAAATTAACATCATTGGGTAATTCCGCATTTAAAAACTGTAGTGCATTAACATCTGTTGTGCTTCATGAAGCTGTTACTTCTATTGGTAACAATGTCTTTGAGGGATGTACTGCTCTTAAAACTATTAGAATGAGTGGGAACATAGCATCAATTGGTGACAATGCTTTTCAAGGTTGTACAGGTCTTACAGATATTGATTATTCCGATACGGAAGAACAATGGAATAAAATTTTAATTGGTACGGGAAATGAAATTCTTGATAATGTAAGTATTCATTTTACTGATGGTGATTCACACAGACACGAATATGCATCCGCCGAAACTCCTGCTACATGTAAGGAAGATGGTGTTATTACATATACTTGCGAATGTGGTGATACATACACAGAAACAATTCCTTCACCTGGACACACACATGTGATTATTCCTGAAAAAGAAGGTTTTACCGCAGGTGTTAAGTGTAGTTCTTGTGATTTGATAATAGTAGAGCCACGAGTTGTTTCTGAAGATTCTCAGATTTCTTCAGGCGTTTGTGGTACTACTGCTATATGGATTTTAGATGAAGCAACAGGCGTGTTGACTATTGGTGGCTACGGTGCAATGAGTAGTGACCAAAGTAGTGAATCAGGTGGATTTGCTTCATACAAATCAATGATTAAATCAGTTGTTATTGAAGATGGCATTACTGAAATTGGTAATTATAATTTCTCAGGTTGTGATAATCTAGCAAGCGTTACATTTGCTGATACTGTAACTTCAATTGGTTTCCATGCTTTTGGTAGTTGTAATTCTCTTAAAGCTATCACAATTCCTGATAACATAACAACCATGGAAGGTGGCGTATTCTTCGCTTGTGAAAATCTTGAAGCAGTCAAGCTTTCAAATAATTTAACAGAAATTAAAGGTAATTTATTCTGGGAGTGCAGAAGCCTCAAAACAGTTACAATTCCTGACAGCGTAAAAAAAATTGGTGTAGCTGTATTTAGTGGTTGCGATAGTCTTACATCAATTCATTTAGGCAATGGTGTAACAGAGATTGACCATCAAGCAATAAGCAGTTGTAATAATCTTACCGAAGTTTATTTCGGAAGAAGCTTAGAATCTATTCCTTACATATATGACGATGAGCTCTTTTTCCCATATTGTCCAAAACTTTCAAAGTTTGTAGTTGATGGTGAGAATAAGAAGTTTTCAAGTGATGAAAATGGTGTGCTTTTCAGTAAAGACAAATCATGGATTTTAAGTTATCCAAGAGGAAAAACTGAAACTTCATATAGAATACCTGATGGAGTACGTTATATTGCGAGTTGTGTATTTGATGATTGCGATAATCTTACAAGTGTAACAATCCCGACAACTGTTACATCTATAAAAGAAAAAGCATTTGTTGACTGTGATAATCTCTTTGTTGCTTATTATCTGGGTACAGGGACACAGTGGGATGAAGTTTTTGTAAGCAGTTATAGTGGTATGAGCAAAATGACTGTATTTATTAACAGTGCAGATGGTCATACACATAACTTCACTTTGGTTGAAATTCCGGCAACTTGTACAGAAAAAGGCGTTACAACCAATAAATGCGAATGTGGTTATGAATATACTCTTAATGAAGTTAAGGCGTTAGGCCATGATTATGACGACGGTGTGTCAATTACTGTACCATGTGCAACAAGTGCAAAAAAATACACATGTTCAAGATGCAACGACTCATACATAAAAGAATATGGCCCATATAATCACGTTGAAGAGATTATTCCGGGAACGCCACCAACAGAAACATCACCGGGATTGACAGACGGTAAAAAGTGTTCAGTTTGTGGTAAGATACTCGTAGAACAACAGAGTGTTTTATATTCCGGTGCTTGTGGCGAGAATTTAACCTGGACTTATAATGCAAATACTGGTGTCTTAACAATTTCAGGCACAGGTAATATGGATGATTTCGGTTCTACAAACCGACCATGGGAAAAGCATGAAAGAGAAATCAAAAAAGTTGTTATCAATGAAGGTGTAACCTCAATCGGAGCCTATGCATTCTATCAATGTCACTATATGGTAGAAGCTGAACTTGCTGATTCTATAACAACAATTGGTGCAGCTGCCTTTAATTTGTGCTATGACTTAACAAGCGTTGACCTTCCTGAAAACTTGACTACACTCGATAATGCTGCATTCCGTGGTGCAGGTCTTACAAGTGTTGAACTCCCTGAAAATGTTAAATCAATTGGTGCACGTGCATTTGATGGATGTAATTTAACAAGTGTTACATTAAATGACGGCTTGGAATCAATTGGTGATGACGCATTTCATGGTGCTAAGGTAACAGAGCTTGCACTTCCTGACAGTATAACAACAATTGGTGAAAATGCATTCAGTCTTTGTCTTAATCTTACAAGCATAAATATTCCAAAGAATTTAACAAAAATCAACAAAGGAATGTTGGCTGAATGTTATAAGCTTTCAAGTATTCAAATCCCTGAAGGTGTTACATCAATTGGTGATAGTGCTTTTTCAAGATGTAGCAGCTTATCAAATATAATACTTCCAAGCACATTACAAGAAATTGGTGCATCAGCATTTTTGGGTTGTGGTGCATTGAAGAGCATTGTTATTCCTGCAAAAGTGACAGTAATCAATAATTCTACATTCCACAGTGCATCAGGACTTGAAAGCATTACTTTCCTCGGCAATATTACATCTATAGGTGCATTGGCATTTGTAAATTGTTCTTCTTTGAAGGAATTTAATATTCCATCAAGTGTATCAACTGTTGGCAATGATGCTTTTGCACAATCAGGTCTTGAAAAGATAACAATTCCTGCAACTGTTAAATCTTATGGTGATAAGGTTTTCAGAGCATGTAAATCATTGACAAATGTAACAATTGAAGAAGGCGTAACACAAATAACTGCAGAAATGTTCAAGGAATGTGTGGCATTGACAACTATACAGCTTCCAAGCACTGTTGATACTATTCAGACAGGTGCCTTCCGTGGTTGTACACTTCTTACAAGCATTACAATTCCAAGAAAGGTTTCAATTATTCCTTCATATGCTTTTGCAGAATGTTCAGGCTTAAAAACTTTTGTGATTGAATCTGATTCCGCAGAAATAGGTGACTATGCATTCAATGGATGTGAAGCACTTGAAAGCGTTACAATCGCTGAGGGATGTACAAAATTAGGTGACTATGTATTTGCAGATTGTTCTGCATTACAAACAGTTACTTTGCCAGGCACATTAGAAGCAATTCCAAGATATGCTTTCAGAGACTGTGCAAAGCTTGAAGCAATCGTTATTCCTGAAGGCGTAACATCAATAATTCCTAATGCTTTTTATGGTTGTAGCTCATTTTCGAAATTTACAGTTGATAGTGAAAATGAAACCTTCTCAAATGATGAGAATGGTGTGTTGTTTAGCAAGGATAAATCAAAGGTTGTTTTGTATCCTGTAGGTGCTGCTCAATCAAGTTATACAATTCCTGAAGGTACAACTACAATTGGTGCAAACACTTTTTATTACATTTCCAGCCTTAAAAGTGTAGTAATTCCTACAAGTGTAACAACACTTGAATCATATGCATTAAAAGCCAAAGATTATGATTTGATTATATATTACAACGGAACATTAGCGCAGTGGGATGAGTTAATGGCAAATAACAGTGAAACATCAGGTTACCTTAAACCTTACGCTGTACATTGTTCAGATGGTGATGTAAGTACATCGGGCACATGTGGAACTATTACATGGAAATTTGATAATAACACAGGCACATTAATCTTCTCAGGTGAAGGTGCAATACCTTCTTTTGATTACAGTAGCCATTTTGGCATTGATGAACGTCCTTGGGATGCCTTTATATACAGTCATGTTGAACATGTTGTTATAGAAGAAGGAATTACCTGTATTGGTGAGTATTCATTAGCTGAATCTTCTGCTCTTAAAACTGTTACAATCAGCAATAGCGTAAAAGATATTTCTTATGGTGCATTTGATTACTGTAATAAATTACATTCTGTATATTATTCAGGCACACAAGAGGAATGGAATAGCATTGTAATTGAGTTATACAATGACGATTTGACAGGTGCAAAGCTTTTTACAACTGATTATACCGTTTCTTCTGGTGGCGGTACATGGGGAGAAAATGTAGTATGGAACTTTGATGCACAGTCAAAAACCCTTACAATTTCAGGCGTTGGCGCAATGGAAGAAGATTATGAAAACATAATGAATGAACTATTGGGAAGTTACGAGTACTTTTATGAAGGTGGTCGTCCATGGGATGTGTATAAATATGATATTGAAAAGGTTGTTGTCAGTGACGGCATAACATATATCGGTTACTGCAATTTCCGATTCTTCCCAAATCTTAAGGAAGTCGTAATTCCTGCCAGCGTAACTCAAATTGGCGGTCTTGCTTTCAGAACAGACGAAAAATTAACAGATGTTTATTTTACTGGTACAGAAGAACAGTGGAACAGCATTGTAATTGGTAAAGAAAACGAACCTCTTTTAAATGCTACAATTCACTATAATTATGTTGGATGCGAACACAACTACGAAGAGGTTGGAGTAACACCACCAACTTGCCAGAATCAAGGATATACAACATATATCTGTTCAATTTGTAAAGGTAGTTATGCTGATAATTTTGTAGAGATTCTTCCTTGCGAATTTGATGCTGTTGTGACTCCTCCAACTTGTACTGAGCAAGGCTACACAACATACACATGTACTGTTTGTGCAAGCAGTTATGTTGATGATTATACAGATGCAACAGGTCATAACTACATACAGTCTGAAACTTTTGCACCAACTTGCACAACACAAGGATATATAATATACAAATGTACTAACGGATGTGGTAAAACATATAAAGAATATCTTGACCCATCTCTTGGTCATGATTACGGTGATACAGTAAAAACAATTGAACCAACATGTACAGAGCGTGGATATAAAGAACAGGTATGTTCAACCTGTGGATTTGTAAATAAATTCGATTATGTAGATGCTTTAGGACATAACAATGTAGAAACCTCTGTAACACCACCAACTTGTACAGAATATGGTTGTTCAGAATATGAATGTTCTGTCTGTGGTGAGACTGGTGTGGGAAATTATGTTGCTGCCACAGGTCACAGTTATGAATGGGAAGTAACTGTTGAACCAGCCTGCACAAAGAAAGGTACAAAAAAAGGTACATGTTCAGCATGTGGTAGTGAAACTACTGAACCAATTTCAAGTCTTGGCCATGAATTTGGTGAATATTCATATGACTATGAACCAACCTGTACAAACGAAGGACGAAAATCCCAAAAATGTGTAAGATGCGATGTTAAAGCAGGTGCGGTTATTGTCCCTGCAACAGGTCATACTTACAGCGAATGGGAACAGGTTGATGATGCAAGTTGTGGAGAGTACGGTAGATTTGAACGTGTTTGTTCAACGTGTGGCAATGTAAACGTTATGTCTGCTCCTGTAACAGACCATAATCATGAAGTTGTAATAACAGCCCCAACTTGTATAGAACAAGGATTTACAACATACACTTGTAGTTGTGGAGACACTTATATTACAGATTATATTGATGCACTTGGTCATACTGAAGAAATTATTCCTGCAGTTGCTCCAACAACAGCATCCACAGGATTGACAGAAGGTAAAAAGTGTTCAGTATGTGACGAGATACTTGTAGAACAACAGATTATCCCTGTTGTTGAAGTTTCAGACATTGTTTTATTGCCTGAAAATGACGATGTTCTTCCTGAAGGTACAGAAGTTGAATCATCTATTCTTGAAATAACTGATGAATCAATAACAGTTGACATCACATTAAAGAATAATGGTGCAGAAATTCAGCCAAACGGAAATGTAACTGTTAAAATTCCTGTTCCGGCTGATATGGATACAAACGGACTTTCAGTTTATCGTGTAGAAGAAGACGGTACATACACAAATATGAATGCTGTTTTTGAAGATGGCTATATGGTATTTACAACAGACCATTTCAGTATTTATGTTATGGTATATGAAGAACCAACAGCTCCGTCTGAACCAGAATGTACTCACGCAACAACTACAGTTATAAATGTAGTTGCACCAACTTGTACAACTGCAGGTTACAAGGGCGATGTTCAGTGTACAGTTTGTGGAGAAACAATTGAATCCTTAGGCGAAATCCCTGCAACAGGTCATAGTCATAATGCAGTAGTAACTGCACCAACATGTACAGAAAAAGGTTTCACAACATATACTTGTGATTGTAGTGACACTTATGTTGGTGATTATGTTGATGCGTTAGGTCATATTAACGCTGATGCAGTTGAAGAAAATTATGTGGCTCCTACTTGTACAGAAACAGGTAGTAAAGAAAGAGTTGTTTATTGTTCAGTATGCGATGAAGAAATTAGTCGTGAAACTGTAACTCTCGATGCAACAGGACACGCAGACAATGATGGTGACGGATATTGTGATGCAGATAATGAACTCCTTGACCCATCAGTTGAATGTGATTGTAATTGTCATGAAACTGGTATTAAAAAGTTCTTCTTCAAGTTTGCACTGTTCTTCCAGAAAATTTTTAGAGCAAATAAGACTTGTGATTGCGGTGTAGCACATTATTAAACATAACATGGGACGGTGGCAACATCGTCCCATAAATTTTATTTTTATTCATTATATTATGTATAAATGTATAAAATATGCAAAATATGTAATAAAAATGCATAAAAACCGTATAATTATTCATTAAATATGTAAAATAATGCATAAAAATACAAAAAATATAGAAAAAATCGGTAAAAACACTTGATTTAATCAAAAAAGCGTGTATAATATATCCCATACTGCATTTTGCACAAATTATAACTCAATTTTTCGGAGGAATATACAATGGAAAAGAAAGATATTAAAAAGGTAGTTTTAGCTTATTCAGGTGGTCTTGATACATCAATTATCATCCCTTGGCTTAAAGAAAATTATAATAATTGTGAGGTTATCGCTGTTTCAGGTGACGTTGGTCAGGGTACTGAACTCGATGGTCTTGAAGAAAAAGCAATCGCAACAGGTGCTTCAAAGCTCTATGTTCTTGACCTTAAAGAAGAATATGTTGAAGAATATATCTGGCCTTGCCTTAAAGCAGGCGCTGAATATGAACAGTATCTTTTAGGTACTTCTCATGCTCGTCCTTGTATTGCAAAGGGACTTGCTGAAATCGCAATCAAAGAAGGTGCAGATGCAATTTGCCACGGTTGTACTGGCAAAGGAAATGACCAGGTTCGTTTTGAATTAACACTTAAGGCTTTTGCTCCTGAAATGGCAATTATTGCTCCTTGGCGTGAATGGAATATTAAATCTCGTGAAGAAGAAATTGCTTATGCTGAGGCTCACAATATTCCTCTTAAGATTAATCGTGAAACAAACTATTCAAAGGACAAGAATGTATGGCACTTATCTCACGAAGGTCTTGATCTTGAAGACCCTGCAAATGAACCAACATACAATAAGCCTGGTTTCCTTGAAATGAGCGTTTCTCCTGAAATGGCTCCTGATGAACCAACTTATGTTACAATTCACTTTGAAAAAGGCGTTCCAACAGCTATTGATGGTGTTGAAATGAAAGGTCTTGCAATCGTTGAAAAGCTTAACGAACTTGGTGGTGCTAATGGTATTGGTCTTCTCGATATCGTTGAAAACCGTCTTGTTGGTATGAAATCTCGTGGTGTTTACGAAACTCCGGGTGGTGCAATCCTTTATAAGGCACACGAACTTCTTGAAATGATTTGTCTTGACCGTGATACACAGCACTACAAGAAGCTTGTAGCACAGAAGTTCGGTGAAGTTGTTTATAACGGACTTTGGTTCACACCACTTCGTGAAGCTCTTTCAGCTTTTGTTGATAAGACACAGGAAACTGTAACAGGTGATGTTAAGCTTAAACTTTACAAGGGTAATATGATTAACGCAGGTATCACATCTCCATATTCACTTTATGACGAAAATGTTGCATCATTCGGTGATGACGGCGGTGCATACAACCAGAAGGATTCAGCAGGATTTATCAACCTCTTTGGTCTTTCAATTAAGGTTAAGGCTCTTCTTGATAAGCAAAGAAACGAAAATAACTAAGAATTATTAATAATGTAGGGGCGGATGCCCACATCCGCCCGTATAATATATATTATGAGATTTAGCGGGACGATGAGGCATCGTCCCCTACATTGATTTTAGGAGAAACATTATGCAACTGTGGAAAGGCAGATTTTCAAAGGAAATCGACCCCAAAACTAACGATTTTAACTCATCAATAAAATTCGACAGCCGTATGTACAAAGAGGATATTGACGGTAGTCTTGCTCATGCAGCAATGCTTTGTGCTCAGGGCATTATCTCTGCTGAGGATTTGACAGCTATTACTGATGGTTTAAAGGCTATCAAAGTTGAAATTGAAAACGGAGAATTAGAAATAGACCCCAATGCTGAGGATATTCATACTTTTGTTGAGGGTGAACTCACATCTCGAATAGGTTCAGCAGGTAAGAGATTACATACAGCAAGAAGCCGTAACGACCAGGTTGCAGTTGACATTCGTCTTTATCTCCGCCACGAGTGTGATGCACTCTACAAGCAACTTACAGAACTTGTTGATGTGCTTTGCAAAAAAGCTGAACAGTATGCAAGTGCAGTAATGCCGGGTTATACACATCTCCAGAGAGCACAGCCAATTACTTTTGGTCATCATTTAATGGCTTATGCTGAAATGCTTCTCCGTGATAAAGAAAGACTCGTGCAGGCAACTGACAGAATGAATTATTCACCACTCGGTGCTTGTGCATTGGCAGGTACTACATATAACACAGACCGTGAAATGACAGCAAAGGCATTAGGCTTTAACGGTGCTATGCAGAATTCACTTGATTCAGTTTCCGACCGTGATTTCTGTATGGAACTTGCATCTGTAATCTCAATCATTATGGTGCATCTTTCTCGTTTTTCAGAGGAAATCGTGTTGTGGTGTTCTTGGGAATTCAAATTCATTGAGCTTGACGATGCATTCTCAACAGGCTCATCAATTATGCCACAGAAGAAAAACCCTGATATTACAGAACTTATCCGTGGTAAGTCAGGTCGTGTATTCGGCGATTTGACAACACTCCTTACAATGATGAAAGGTCTTCCACTTGCATATAACAAGGATATGCAGGAGGATAAAGAAGCAATTTTTGATGCTTTCGATACAGTTAAAATGTGTCTTACAGCATTTATTCCAATGCTTGACACAATGACGGCACTTCCTGAAAATATGAGAAAAGCAGCAGCAGGCGGATTTATCAATGCAACTGACTGTGCTGACTATCTTGTAGGTAAAGGACTTCCTTTCCGTGATGCATATAAGGCAACAGGTGAGCTTGTAGCACTTTGCATCAAAAAAGGTCTTACACTTGAAACGCTTCCTTTGGAAGAATATAAGGCTGTTTGTGACATCTTTGACGAAGGTGTGTTTGATGCAATCAATCTTGATAAATGTGTAAACGATAGAACATCTCTTGGTGGACCTGCACCACAGAATGTGCTTAGTCAGGTAGAGAGAGTTAAAGAAATTAATAAATAAATGCAAAATGCAAAGTGCAAAATGTCGGGTCTGCGACGCAATTTTAAATAAAAAATCTATGAAATGAGCTTTATATATGACAAAAATATTTATAGATGGTAGTCAGGGAACAACAGGACTTAAAATCTTTGACCGCCTTGCAAAAAGAGAAGATATAGAACTTATAACTCTTTCTGAAAATTTAAGAAAAGACACAAATGCCCGTAAAGAGGCACTAAACTCTGCTGATATTGCATTTCTTTGCTTACCTGATGCAGCAGCTATTGAGGCGGTTAGTCTTATTGACAACGAAAATACAATAGTAATTGATACATCAACTGCTCACAGAACAAATGATGGTTGGGCTTATGGTTTTCCCGAACTTAGTGAGGACTTTGAAAACAAACTTAAAAACTCAAAAAGAATTGCAGTTCCGGGATGTTATGCAAGTGGTTTTATAGCACTTGTTAAACCTTTGGTTGATGCAGGTATTGTGGATAGTAACATCTGTATTGCTTGTCATGCTTTGTCAGGATACAGTGGTGCAGGTAAAAATGGAATTGCACAGTACGAAGATGCTGAAAGAGATTATCTTTTAGATGCTCCTCGTGAGTATGCTCTTACTCAACAGCATAAGCACCTAAAGGAAATGAAGATTATTTCAGGACTCCAGTATGAACCGATTTTCAGTCCTTATATATGCGACTATTTCTGTGGTATGGTAATGACCGTTCCACTTTTCAAAAAGGATTTGAAGAATGGCAAAACAGCAGAGGATATAAAGGCATTATACAAAGAAAAATACAATTCAGATATTGTTAAATATAAAGAAAACATTGATGAAAACGGATTTATCTCAGGTAACAAAATGGGTGAAAATGACGGCATGGAAATCACCGTTTGCGGTAATGAGGACAGAATTCTTTTAATCGCAAGATATGATAATCTCGGTAAAGGTGCTTCCGGTGCAGCAGTTCAATGCTTGAATATCAAAATGGGATTAGACCCAGAATATCAGTTAAATTTATAAGATTTGGTGAACAGTATGACATTTATCAATGGTGGTGTTACTGCTCCGAAAGGCTTTAAGGCAAGCGGTATTCACTGTGGAATTCGTAAAAATAAAACAAAAAAAGATTTAGCACTCATTCTCTGTGAAAAGGAATGTGATGCAGCAGCTGTTTATACACGGAACTTAGTTTTCGGTGCACCTATTACAGTTACTCGCAATAATATTGCAGATGGCAAGGCTTATGGTGTAATCTGCAACAGTGGTATTGCAAACACTTGCAATGCTGACGGTGTTGAAAAAGCAGAAATGATGTGTCAGCTTGTGGCAACGGCTACAAACCTTAAACCAACTGATTTCGTTGTCGCTTCAACAGGTGTTATCGGTCAGCCAATCGATATTGAGCCTATTGAAAAGGGTATGGCACAGCTTGTCAGTGAATTGAGTGCAGATGGCTCTGACAATGCTGCCCAGGCTATTATGACAACGGATACTGTTAAAAAGGAATTTGCAGTTTCATTTGATTTAGGTGGTAAAGAATGTAAAATCGGTGCTATTTCAAAGGGTAGCGGTATGATTCATCCTAATATGGCAACAATGCTCGGATTTATCACAACTGATGCAAATATCTCAAGTGAAATGCTTAAAAAAGCACTTCTTGAGGTTGTGAAGGATAGCTTCAATATGCTTTCAGTTGACGGTGATACCTCAACAAACGACACTGTAGCAGTGCTTGCTTCCGGTCTTTGTGAAAACGAGAGAATTGAAACAGAAAATGAAGATTATTTCGCATTCGTTTCTGCACTTAATGCAATCTGTGAAAAACTCGTTAAGCTTATGGCTAAAGACGGTGAGGGTGCAACAAAACTTGTTGAATGTCAGGTAAGTGGTGCAAAATCAAAGGAAATTGCAAAGGTTTGTGCAAAAAGTGTTATCTGCTCTTCACTTGTTAAGGCTGCAATGTTCGGTGCAGATGCAAACTGGGGACGAATTCTCTGTGCTCTTGGTTATGCAGGTGTTGACATTGATGTAAATAAAGTTGATGTTTCATTCAAGTCAAAGGGCGGAGAAATCGCAGTTTGTAAAGACGGCGCAGGAATCGAATTTTCAGAAGAAATCGCAAAACAGGTTCTTATTGAAGACGAGGTATATATTATCGTCTCTCTCAATGACGGTGAATACAACGCAACAGCTTATGGTTGCGATTTGACTTATGAATATGTTAAGATTAATGGGGATTATCGTACATAATTTTCAATAGCACATACATTTTGCATTTATCCGGAGGATATTATGGACATTTCAAAACTTACTCATGCTGACCGTAGTGAGGTGCTTGTACAGGCTCTTCCATATATTCAGCAATATCACGAAAAAACTGTTGTTATCAAATACGGTGGCAACGCTATGATAAATAAGGACTTGCAGGATGCTGTTATGACCGACATCGTTCTTCTTCGTTCTGTTGGCGTTAATGTTGTTCTTGTTCACGGTGGTGGACCTGAAATCAACGATATGCTCAAAAAAATCGGCAAGGAGTCAAAGTTTGTTGACGGACTTCGATATACTGACGAGGAAACAATAGATATTGTACAGCAGGTGCTTGCAGGCAAAGTCAACAAAAGACTTGTTCAGCTTATTGAATCTCACGGTGGAGAGGCAGTTGGTATCTGTGGCCTTGATGGTAAAATGATTAAGGCAAAGAAATATGCTGCAAACGATATCGGCTTTGTTGGTGATATTACCGAAATTGACACAACACTTATTGAAACACTTCTTAAAAAGGGTTATGTGCCGGTTGTTTCAACTATCGGTGGTGGAGAAAACGGTGAAGTTTTCAACATTAATGCTGATATTGCTGCTGCAAAGATTGCTGCTGCTCTTGGTGCTGAAAAGTTGCTCTTAATGACAGATGTCCGTGGTCTTTTAAAGGACAAGGACGACGAAAATACACTTATCCATGTTGTTAATGTAAGTGAAGTGCCACAGCTTAAGAGTCAGGGTATTATCAGCGGTGGTATGATTCCAAAAATTGACTGTTGTGTTGAGGCAGTTCGTCGTGGTGTTAAGAGAACACATATTATTGACGGAAGAATTCCACATTCTATATTAATCGAAATGTTGACAGACTCTGGCATAGGTACTATGTTCTTATAATTTGGTGATATAAATGGCTTTAGAAAATATTAAAAATCTTGCAGACAATAGTTTAATGCCAACTTATGCACATTTTCCTGTTTCAATTGAAAAAGGTAACGGTGCAACATTTATTGATAGCGAAGGTAACGAGGTTATTGACTTTGGTTCAGGTATTGGCGTAAACTCATTGGGATATAACAATGATGGTTGGATAAATGCAGTAACTGAACAACTTAAAAAGGTTCAGCACACATCAAACCTTTACTATAACTCAACTGTTGCTGAATTTGCAGAAATGCTCACAAAGAAAACAGGCTTTAATCGTGTTTTCCTTTGTAATTCAGGTGCTGAGGCTAACGAATGTGCAATCAAGTTAGCAAGAAAATACAGCTTTGATAAATATGGTGAAAACCGTTACAATATAATAACTCTTGTAAACTCATTCCACGGCAGAACAATGGCTACAATTACTGCAACAGGTCAGGAGCATTATCATAAGTTCTTTGACCCGTTTGTTCAGGGATTCAAATATGCCGAATCAGGTAATACAGAACAGTTTATAGAAATGGCTGACGATACAGTCTGTGCAATTATCCTTGAGGTTGTTCAGGGTGAAGGTGGAGTAGTCCCGACTGATTTTGAATATCTTAAAACTGTTGAAAAAGTATGCAAAGAAAAGGATATTCTCTTAATCATTGACGAAGTCCAGACCGGTATGGGCAGAACAGGTAAGCTTTTTGCCTACGAACACGCAGGAATTTCTCCTGATGTGGTAACAAGTGCAAAGGGTATCGGCAACGGTCTTCCAATGGGTGCTTGTCTTTGTACTGAAAAGTGTGCAGAAGTGCTTACTGCAGGAACGCATGGAACAACATTCGGCGGAAATCCTGTTGCTTGTGCAGGTGCAAAATATATCCTCAGTACATTAACTGACGAATTCTTAAACGAAATCACCGAAAAAGGTGAGTACATAAGAGAAAAACTCGCTGAAATTGAAGAAATAAAGTCAGTTACAGGTCTTGGTTTAATGCTCGGTATTGAGCTCAAGACTAAAAATGCAGGTGAAATCGCAAAAAAATGCAGTGAGAACGGACTTCTGATTCTCACCGCTAAAACAAAACTTCGAATGTTGCCACCTTTGGTAATTACAAAAGAAGAAATCGACAAGGGACTTAATATTCTCAAATCTTTCCTGGAGGACTAAACAATGAAACATCTTTTAAGTATGCTTGCTCTTTCAACTGAAGAAATCACAAATATTCTTAATCTTGCTGACCAGTTGAAATATGAAAATAAGAATAATATCAAACATCACAGACTTGAAGGTCAGACCCTTGGTATGATTTTCCAGAAGTCATCAACCCGTACTCGTGTTTCTTTTGAAACAGGTATGTATCAGCTTGGTGGTCAGGCACTTTTCCTTTCAAACCGTGACTTGCAGATTGGTCGTGGTGAGCCGATTCAGGATACAGCAAGAGTTCTCTCTCGTTACCTTGACGGTATTATGATTAGAACTTTTGAGCAGAGTGAAGTTGAAAATCTTGCAAAATATGGTTCTATTCCAATAATCAATGGTCTTACTGACTTCTGTCATCCATGTCAGGTGCTTGCTGACCTTATGACAGTCCGTGAGCATAAAGGTCACCTTGACGGACTTAAAATGACATATATCGGTGACGGTAACAATATGGCAAACTCACTTATCGTCGGTGGTCTTAAAATGGGTATGGATGTAACAGTTGCTTGTCCTGAAGGCTTTGACCCTGATAAGAAAGTCCTTGCATTTGCAAAAGAAAATGGTCATTTTGGTCTTTATCGTGACCCTGTTGAAGCATGTGCAGGTGCTGATGTGATATTTACTGACGTATGGGCATCAATGGGGCAGGAAGAAGAAGCTGGATACCGTAAGCAGGTATTCGGTGGGGTTTATCAGATTAACCATAAAACTCTTGCAGCTGCAAATCCGGGCTGTATGGTACAGCATTGTCTTCCTGCACACCGTGGCGAAGAAATCACAGAAGAAGTGTTCGAATCACACGCAGACGAAATCTTCGATGAAGCAGAAAACAGACTTCATGCACAGAAAGCCGTTATGGTTACTCTCATGGAACGCAAATAAGCGCAAAATGCAAAACGCAAAGTGTAAAATTTAGGGGTGATTCACGAATCACCCCTTTTATTGTATTCGAAAACCCCTGGCTGTGCCAGGGGTTCAAAAAAGCTTTAGCGATGAG
>CALCTT010000067.1 GCA_937906895.1 uncultured Clostridia bacterium
ATTTTATCTTCGTCCATCATTTCAAGCAGTTCGGGAATGAGATAAGTCAGACGGATATACCTTTTAACTGTATCTTTGCTGATGTTTTCTGCTTCGCCTATCTGTTCAGTTGATAACTTCGGTGCAAATTGCACCGAAGTCAAGTCTGTACGTTTTCCCTGATGCTTCAAAGCATCTAGTTTGAGTTTATAAGCAAAGGCTCGTTCACTCGGCAGAATATGCTCTCTGTGAAGATTACTGTCAACGAGCATAATTGCCGCTTCGTCACGGGTTACGGCATAAATTAAAGCAGGTACTGTTTCCAGCCCTGCTTTTACTGATGCTCTGAGTCTGCGATGACCTGAGATTATCTCGTACTCATCGTCTGTGTTTTCGAGTGGTCTTACAACAATCGGTGAGATAACACCTTTCTGCTGAATGCTGTCAATCAGAGTGTTCATCTCTTCATTGTCTAAGACCTTATACGGATGTCCCTCAAAGGGACGGATTTTTTCCACCGGGATATTTACCGGTGATTTCAAATTATTATTCATTTATTTTCCTCCATAATAATATAATCTTTTACTTTCATTTCTCTGCCTGCGTTCTTCTTGCACAAGCCTTAAGAATTTTCTGTTAGAAAAGTATTTAGTACCGAAATACATATCAAGATATTCGTGCGATGTCATTTCTCGCTCATACTCCTTCTCTTCAGAGTTATTAGTTTCATTGCTTTCAATAATTCTGCAAAGCTCCTCAGGATGCATACATATCACCTCCCGTCATAATCTTTTTCTTTGTCCCTCTGCCTTTCGGGGAAATACCATTCACGGATAAGTTGCTTTTCCGTTTCAAGCTTTTCCTCAAGTGCGGGACTGTCTTTTATAATTCTTTTAGCAAGCTTCAGCTTTTCACGAAGCTCACCGATTTCAGCCGTTAAAAAATCCCGACGGTCAACAAGTTTTTCCTTGTCCGTCGGGTCATTGCATCTTCTTATCTGATTGTAGATTTTATTTCGCTGACTTTTCAGTTCTTCAATACGAAGTTCGGTCTTTGCAATAAACTTGTCAACCTCTGCAAAATCATAAAGCTTTTCATTGATAGCAAGGTCAATCTGGTCCTGCATAAATTCAATTCTTGGAGTTGAGTATTTCATTTTAGGTGTAAACGGATGCGGGTTGCAGTTGTTCTTCTCTGCTATTGCTCCTGCGAAAAGTAAAGCAAGAAACAAAAGTGAAATAACAGGTGCGCCAATTACGGCACCGCCCACAATCAACTTTGTAAAATCAGAAACCATTCGGTTAAAGGTTTCAGGGTGTCGGTAACACTCCCTTGATTCTTTGAATTCATAACCTTTGTAATCGAAAACGAATATCTGCCTCTTCAAAAAATCATTAGCGTATAAATAATTTCTGAAATTGTTGTTTGCAGTAAATTTATCCTGCGAGTAAATCCGTTCTCTGATTTTTTCATAGGTGTAGATTTCTCCGAGGGTTGTGAGCTTCACTGCGTGCTCATCATCACGATAAGCTATCTTTCCGTTATCAAACCAATAACCCTTCTGTGTCATAATTCTGAAAAATTGTTTTTCATTTGCACTTCTTATAATTGCATAATCAATATCGTCACGCATATAATCGTATTTTGTTTTAATGCCTTTTTGCATCGCTTTGTAAATGTTATAAGGTATGCGTTTGCCTTTCGGCTTTTCGATTACAGACAAGCCGTGTTCAAGACAAACCTCATCGCTTGTTTTTCTGAAAAGCTGATACATAGCTTTGTTTTCATTCATCTTTCTTCCGTCAGTCAATGAAACGGAATTTATTACGATATGACAGTGAACACAGTTAGCGTTAAGGTGAGTTGCAACTATCACTTCATAATCTTTACCCCACATTTTGTTTGCAACCTCCATTGCAACCTCTTGTGCTTCTTCAGGTGAAACTTCACCGGGTTTAAAAGAAATATATGCGTGATATGCAACAACACCGTCGGTCTTACCGTAAATCTCTTTGGTATCAATCATCTGTCTTGCCGCAATTTCCGGGTCACAGTTGATACCCTCAACGAGTAACTTCTGCTCGTTCTCGAGATTTGTTTTATCTTTATCAGCGGCATAGTGCAATGAAGAAACGAGGTCAGAGTATTTTGATAAATCGGTTTTGCTTTTATTGGAAGCGTAATCAACAACCTGTGAAAGATTATTTCTTACCGCCCAAATTCTTGTTACAGCCATTCTCGATTCTCTTCCTTACCGGGTTTGAAATATTTTGCGATGTCAGTTTCAAGATTTCTGACTTCATTCAGAACATTTTTGCATTCATCAGCATCAATATAACCGATTGAATTTGCTTTTGCTGTTAACTGATTAAGATTAGTACCGACTCTGCGAAGCTCAACAATAAACTGCTTATAATCAACAGGCGTAGCCTCAACTAACCTTTTACCGAGAATCAAAGCACGGATAAGCACACTTCTGTTTACCCTTAATCTCTTACAAAGATTTTCTAATATCTGATTTTCGTCTTTACTGAGATACACATGAAAGTCTATATCTCTTGTTCTTTTACTCATAGGAATTCTCCTTTCTTATAAATAATATTTTTCTGTGTTGTAAAAACGGATGTTTTTACGGATTTGAGGATACAAATCCAATGCTTGCTAAACTTCGGACATGGGAAACTCAAGCGTTGGTTTGTCCTCGTTTTAATACCGACCGGAAATAAGATTTACTTCCGTATCAGGTGCGTTTCTGATTTTTAAGGTTCTTACTGTTTCGCTTTCCGTTTTCGGACTTAGCCTTCTTTGCTTCCTCGGATTCAGGTGTCAGTATCATAAAGGTAATATTTTCAAGCTTCACTGCAGCTCGAAGAAAACCCGGTTCTTCATCATCAATGATATACACTGCCCCCGGAACTTTTTCGTTCAGCTCAAGAATTGATTCGTTAAGCTTTTTCGTATAGCTTTCAACCTGAATTTCATCATCGCCCTTTTCAAACCACAGATGTGTTTCTTTAGCCTTTGACATTTTACTTTCCTCCTTTCAAAAATTTTTAAGGTGTGTTTTTTCAGCGTTTTTCATCGGAATACCTTCCGTGTTTTTTGAGCACTTATCGGATAGATTTTCCTTGAACGATGATTTGTTCAAAGAAAAATTTCTATCGGCTGAACGGAAATTCCGATAAAAAAAGACCAACTGAAAAACAGTCGGTCTTAAGGTTCAGTTATTTGTTTCAGCAATGTTTTGTCACCCGGCAGTACAGACTGGAGCAAATATTTGCAGATAATGTGACTCGGTGTTATGAGCTGAGGACAGGTGTGAGTTTCTCCGTCATCAAGCAGTAAACAGTTTTCTTCATAACAGTTACAACATTGCGTTTTAATAAGTGATGATACCGTCTCAAATAACTGCGGGTTAAGTTTTAATTTTTGCATGAAGCACGACTCCTTTCTAATAAAATTTGGATATAAAAATACACCCGTCATAATCTGACGAGTGCTATGTAAAAAAATAGTGAAGCTGAAAAATGTGACGCAGTATTCATATACCGGAATTCTGCATTTGTGGGGGCAGTTATTATATAATCAGGTTGTGTTGAAAGTTGTGGTTTAGTTATGGTATAATTAGTTCTGGAAATAGAAATTTGTAGAGGATTGATAAGATGCAACATAATATTGAATTTTGGAACGCATTAGATGAATTGGTGAATATTTCAGAAATAATAATTGATAGACCAAAAGGGACTTCACACCCCAAGTATCCTGATTTCATTTATCGAGTTGATTATGGATATTTGAAAGATACAAACTCTATGGATGGTGCAGGAATAGATGTGTGGGTTGGAAGCGACGAGAAAAAGGTTGATGCAATAATGTGCATTGTTGATTTAATGAAGAAAGATTCAGAAATTAAAATATTGATTGGATGCACGGAAGAAGAAAAGGAAATAGTATACGAAACACATAATGAAACACAGTTTATGAAAGGTGTTTTAATACGTCGATAAAATCCAATTTGGAGAGGTGCAGTATGGCTTCCAGTATAGAATATCTGAATTTTATTTTAGAACAGTTATCCGGATTAGAAGGCATAACATACAGAGCAATGATGGGAGAATATATCATCTATTATCGCGATAAAATTGTAGGCGGTATATATGACGACAGATTTCTTGTAAAGCCTGTTAATTCGGCAGTTGCACTTATGCCGGATGCAATTTATGAATTGCCTTATGAAGGTGCAAAAGAAATGCTGTTAGTTGATAATGTTGACAGCAAGGATTTTCTTATTGAGCTTTTCAGCGCAATATATGATGAGCTTCCGTTACCCAAGAAAAAGCGATAGACAAATAAGAATTTACAAAGCAAATTGCGAATTCAAAAAAATGTCTAATCATTCGCTATTTATGGTAAAGACAGGAAAGTAAATGTTTGCTATAATATTCTTGGAGGTGAATCAAATGAATTTAGTACAGATAGGAAAGTTTATAGCACAACTTAGAAAGGAACACGAACTTTCTCAGGAAAAGCTGGGCGAAATAATAGGCGTAACGAACAAAACAATATCACGTTGGGAAACAGGAACATATTTACCCTCGGCAGAAATGCTGTTATCTATGAGTAAGCTATTTAATGTTAGTATTAACGAACTTTTGAGTGGAAAGAGACTAACTCAGGAAGAGTATAAAGTAGCAGCAGAAGAAAATCTTAGGCAAGTCGTCAAAGTGAGTAGTTTTACTCTTAAGGAAAAGGTAGCATTTTATAAGAAAAAGTGGTTGAAAGAACATATTGTTGCCATGTGTTGCTGGGGTATAGGAATCATCACAGTTCTCGTGATAGGTATTATTTTAACCTTACCCCTTTTTGTTGCCGCCGCTATATTGTTACTATTGATAGGACATGCTTGGAGAAATAATACAATGATGGCTTATGTTGAACGAAATGCATTTGACGGCACAGAAAGAAACGATTGAAAAATTCCAATTTAACGAATTGAATATTTTAGGGAACAAATTGAACTTATTTACAGTCAGTTTGTTCCCTATATTTTTATTACGGACCGAAAAAGAAAAATCAGACCGATTGGAAATCCAAAATCTGACGGATTGGACTTTGCTTTTGAGAAAATCTCAGCTTTGTTTTCAGGGTATAAAAAAGCACTCGCTGAAAATAAGCGAGTAAAATACAATTTATCCCTCTATATAGTAATGGGAATGAGGACACCTAAAATGTTCCTGTTTTTGAAAAATTCTTACTGTTAAAAAATCTAACGCAGTATTCATATACCGGGATTCTGCATTTGTGGGGGCAGTTATTAAATAGTAAAGTTAGTAAGTGGACACGTGTCCACTTACTAGAATTACCTGATGCAAAAAGCCCAAGTTCCCAAGATGGGAACTTGGAGAGTAAAAGTGCTAAAGAGGCACAACGACCCTTTAGCAAAAATCTATACAAAAGTAGTAGTTGGTCTTTTTGACCAACTACCAAAATCAACGCAATGCAAATTGTCCCTCTATATAGTAATGGGAATAAGAACATAAAAAATGTTCCTAATTTACGAAACTTTTTTATTTTTATATTTTTTGTAGTACTCTTTCCTAAAATCCGGATCGAATTCGAAATATTGTGACCTAATACGTTTTATTCTTTTGTTAACAGCAGAATGAGTTTTAAAGCCGAGAATTGATGCAATTTCTTCTTGCGTCTTACCATTTATCAGGAGCTTAAGAA
This sequence comes from uncultured Clostridia bacterium, assembly GCA_937906895.1. Lineage (GTDB taxonomy): Bacteria > Bacillota > Clostridia > Oscillospirales > Acutalibacteraceae > Fimenecus. Next base: position 5,710 of record CALCTT010000067.1, read on the forward strand.
TCGCCAAATCTGTTTCGTGAAGCTCTTTATAGAAATCATCAACAAAGGCACTGCTTTCAGCCAATTCATCGGGAGAATACTGCATATAATTTCGTTCAAAATCAAGGGCGAAATCTGTAGCTTCAGAAGAAAACACTACCTTTGTTTTTGCTTTTTTATGGTCATATTTTTCTTCAAATTCCGTACGGGGATAGTTGGTCTCCAAATCTGAAAAATCCTCAGGGGTCCCAAACTCTCTGCATACCTGAACAAGGTTATCGTAATCAACTGTGTTCATAAGAGTATCCATTGCATTGTCAACAAAACGGTCAACCTTTTGAATATCCTCTGCAGTAAGTACCTGTGGGTCATCAATTTCCTGTCCGGTCATAACAGCTTTAACGGTTTGAAGCCCACCCGACAAGAAATCGTCTGACAGATTATCAAAAATACTTTGTACAATCTCCGGATGCTCATTTACCATTTCAGCTACAGAGCCGCTGACAATATCACTCACACCGCTTCTGAGAACTTCAGGCGGATATTCTTTTGTATAACAAGACGGAGATGCCTTCTGTCCATGCTTTCTGCTGATTTTGTGCCAGATTTTATCAAAGATTCTCTGTGTGTACTTCTTATCTTCAACTTTATCAGGTTTCCACTTCTTGAAATTATAAGGCTTGCGTGCAGTCCAATCATTTGCCAAAAAGAACTCCCGTAATTCTTTCTGTGTAGGCAATCTATCAAGGTCGAGTAATGTTTTTCTTTTACGAGGTTCCATATAATACCTTCTTTCGTTTTATTTTCAAGGCTATTATACCAGAACAAATGTGCGCTGTTCAACCCCTCAAAACATTAGAGTCCGTTTTATAGGACTGTTTAGCGTAATTTTTCGTCATTTTCAGTCCGTTTTATGGGACTGATAATTTTTAGGTGCTTGATGCTAGGATTATGCATGCTATAATCTATTTAGTGGATTGCAATATGCTAGACAGCCCTATATTATATTGGCTTATTTTCCATTTATTCGATTAATTATATCTTTTAGTATTTCTTTAGCGATTTTTATGTATTCATCTTGAAAATCTCTTGAAAAAAATAAATCTAAGGAATTTATGTAGTTATCCGGAGTTAAATTGAGAGATTCCATTTTCTTTGCCAATGGCTCTGTTTTATCTAAAACCATTTTTGAGTATTCACAAGTGACTTTACCATACTCGCCTGAATTAATTTTTTTTATTTTAGTAGGAAGCCAATAATTGGACAGGGCAGAATTCATTGATTGAGAAATAAAGATAAAATTAAAAATTCCGTTTACATGTCGATTATAAAAACTATCATTGTAGTTATATTTTTTTGTTTCACTTCCAATTTCAATTTTTGTTTGTTTGGTGTCAGTATCACTAACTATAAAATGTTCCGTAGAAAAATCATTATCACTAGTTATAAAAATTAACAAATTGTTGTTTTGGTTTTTTCTTATTTTTACTTCGTTATTCTCTACAAGAAAATAATTATATACAGTAGCTAATGATTTGCAACGGAATCGAAAATCTTCTTCAGTTTCATTGGCAGTAAGCTTATATTGCGCAGAAAGACGCGTATCCGTTATTTTGTCAGGAGAAAAGTAGGACTTGATCTGATTCACAGACTCATTGTACCATTCTTCTGAATTTGCTTTTAAAACGGATAATAAAACATCTCTGCTTTTTTTGTTTTCAAATATATGAAATAATACAGAAAGAAGATATACACCGTATATTTTTAAATACTCGTTTTTTGATTTTGCATTATAATCAATAATATGAATTATGTATTTCAAAACCAAAGCTTTTGGAAGCGTCTTTTTATCCCTAAGTATTTTTCCGACTAAATTATGAATAATTTTATATTCTACATCATCAAGTCTTTTCCCTTCACAAATAAATAAATTTTTAAATTCACTAGAAGATGGAGAGTTTTTTGAAAATACAATCATGCATTCGATAGCTGAATTTAACATAGAAATTGAATCCAACATGTATTTTTTGCTACCAATCAATTCAATAATATGTGTTCCTTGTCTATAGGTTTGAGATGGATCTTCTTTTGTTTTGAATTCTTTGCGTAATAAAAAATTGTCACCAAACTCCAATCCTTTATATTTCGGATCTTTATATAAATCACAATAAAGATAGTATTTCAGCAATTCCAATATTGAAAAGTCTATATTATTATCTTTTAACATTTCAACGTTTGTTTTTAGCTTATACCACTCATTACGAATACTGTCACTTTGGTCGTTTTTAAATAAGTAACTTTTAAAAATATCCTCATCATCTAACTGCTTACCTTTAAGATTTACATCTATAAAATATCTTATACTATCGCGTATATGGTCCGATTTGTTTAAAATAATATTCACATGGCTTTTACCAATGTTTTCTATCAGTTTTTCTGCATTATTTTGAATAGAAATATAATTAGAGTCGCAAATTAAACTCCATAAAGCATAGTATTTTTCTCGCTGATGTAACTTGTCCGATTTTATAACATTTTTATCGGATAATTTAACAGAAAAATTGTTTTCAATAATATGTGAAAACATATCAAAACTTTCTATATTCAATTTACAAGGGGCTATACAATCAATATTTTCACCATGAAGAAATTTTATAGAAGTCAAGAGCATCGTAATAATTGTTATACGTTGTTGACCATCGATAATTGAGTATTTTGCGTCAGAATGTTTTGTTAGGATCACATTCCCCAAATACTTTGGGCCAGAAAATAAATCTTCAATTAACAACAGGACGTTTTCCTCTTCCCAGCGTATTTCTCGTTGAAAATCAGGAATATAATATTCTCTGCCTTGTTTCAATGCAATTATTTCTTTTTCATTACCGTCAACATCAACAAATACACTTTCATCGCTATTAGATAGAAACTTTCTTATCGGTGCAACTATACCCAATAAGTTCGACATAAAAAACAACCCCTTTGACATCTTGTTACTTTTTACTTAATACTGTGTAAAATACCTAAAGACATTTTTACTAAGTATACCACTTTTCGACAATATATTCAACCCAAAAACATAAATGATATTGACACACTCTCTCGTAACATGATATACTTACGTATATACTTAAGTATATGGTGTGAGGTGTATTATGTTAAAGTATCAATTCCCTGCAGTAAAAGGATTTCAAGCTGGCAAAGAATACTATATTTGTATGATTCCATTAGGACTATTGACTAAAATTTTTTCATCTAATGAAAATGATGTTGCCCCCGAATACCGTGCGCAGAGAAAGCTTAATGAAACTAGAGTACCTGAGATTTGTAAATACATATTAAATAATAGAAATTCTTATGTTTTTTCTGCTTTAGCTGCATCTGTTGATGGGCAGATGACATTCATTGCTTCGTCAGAAAACATTAATGTAGGGCTGTTAGAAATAGATATGGAAGCCAGCTTTTTAATAAATGACGGACAACATAGAAAAGCCGCTATAGAGGCTGCTTTGAAAGAAGATGACACATTAAAAGAAGAAACAATTTCGATTGTTATATACAAAGATAGCGGCCTAAAGGCTAGTCAGCAAATGTTTACAGATTTAAATAAACATGCTGTAACGACATCAAAATCACTTAACACTCTATATGAATCGAAAGATAGAGTTGCTATCATTACAAAGAATGTTGTAAATTCGATCGATTTTTTAAGAAAATACACCGATAAGGAGAAAGATAATTTAAGTAAGTATTCGTCCAATATTTTTACTCTTAACACATTTTATACTGCTAACAAACGAATAACTAAAATAATAGGAACTGATAAAAAAAGTGAAGAAACGATTAAGGCATATTGGTATAGTGTTGTTAAAAATATGAGAGAATGGAATGAAATGGATCGAGGAGAATTAAGCAAAAAAAGCCTAAGAGAAGACTATATAACTACTCAAGGGCTAATAATTCTTTCTTTGGGAAGATTATGTGAGTTTTTATGTCTAAATCCAGAAATAGATATAGATAACTCATTGAAGGGATTACAAAGCATAGATTGGCTTAGGAATAATGAAGTTAGTTGGTTAAATAGAGCAATTAAACCAAACGGAAAGATAAATAGAAATGAACAAGGCATATTCTTAACTTACGTTCAAATAAAAAGACTATTAAAACTACCTGTTACCGAAGAAGAAAAACAGAAAGAAATGTTGCTGAGAGGATAATTTACAATGGCTTACAACGGTAAATTTCAAGTATTTGAAGACATAATTAAGGAAATAATGGTTGTTTATAAGCACGATTCACGTCCATGGCTTATTGGTTATAGCGGGGGCAAAGACTCAACGTTGCTTGTAAGTCTTGTGTATGAAGCTGCGCAGAGATTAAAAGCTCTTGGAGACGATTTAAACAAAACAATTTATGTAATAACTTCTGACACTATGGTTGAAAATCCGATTGTTAAGAATTATATGCACACATCATCCAATAGTATAAATCTTGCTGCACAAGCCGCCGAATTGAATATCAAAGCTGAAATCATCTATCCTGAGCCTGAGCAAACTTTTTGGAGTCGTGTAATAGGTTTAGGTTATCCTACTCCTGAACCCCCCGGGTTCAGATGGTGTACTGAGAGATTGAAAATTGATCCTATGAATAAATTCGTTGACGAAAGAATCAAGGAAAGCGGAGAAATTATAATCTTACTCGGAGTTAGAAAAGGTGAAAGTTTAACTCGATTGAAAACCATTACTGCTCGTGAAATAGAAGGCAAGCTCTTAAATATGCACAACGATATCCCTAATGCATATGTCTACAATCCTATCACTGAAGTTCCTAACGAATTAGTATGGGAATTCTTGTTAAAAGAGGATTGCAGAAGCCCTTGGGGAACAGATATGAAATATTTATTCAAACTGTACCAAGGCGAAAGCTTAGGAGAAGAGCAAAGTGTACTCGGTGAAGTTGACAGAGATAAGATTCCTGTAACCGGAAACTCTCGTTTTGGTTGTTGGTGTTGCACTATGGTTAAGGAGGACAAATCTCTTCAGAATTTTATTGACCACTCTTCACCTGAGGATGCCAAAATTCTAAAGGAGTTACGAGATTATCGTAATGAATTATTAGCTATGCGTTCTAATCCCATTTACAGGGATAAAAAGCGTAGAAACGGAGCAGTGTATAAAAAAGCTGATGGCACCTTTGGTATGGGACCATTCACACTTGAGGCACGTCAAAAAATACTTGAAGATATTTTAAAGTTAGAGGAAAGAACCGGTTTGGAATTGATAACTATTCCGGAATTGAAAGTCATCGACAAAATGTGGGATGAAGAAGGCGATTTAACCTGTAGATGTTTAGTTGATATCTATCGAAATGTAAAAGGCAAAAAATTACCTTGGGACGATTATAAAGTATCACGTTTTGATGATGAAGCGATTGAAGCCATTGAAGAAATTGCTGAAAAATACAGTATCCCTGTTGAACTTTTCACAAAACTTATTGTTTCGGTCGATACCAATAAACATATGACACATAATAACAAAATGCAGAAAGCATTCGATAAAATTATAAATCAGGAATGGCTTCATTACGATATGATTGAAGGGGGGTTGAACAATGAAAATTCAGAAGATAGCAATTAAAAATATTGGTCCATATATCAATGATAACAGCTTTAATTTTGATATAGAATCAGATGTAAAAAGAATGGTGTTAATTGGCGGTAAAAATGGCGCCGGAAAAACTACATTGTTCAACTCTATAAAAATATGTCTTTATGGTTGTATTGCGTTCGGTTTTGAATCGAATAATGCAAAGTATTATGCAGAAGTCGAAAAGATAATCAATACCGGAGAAAAACTTAAAAAGAACGGAGAAGCAGAAGTAATAATTGAATTACTTCTTGATGATGGTAAGAACGATTTTCTTTATACATTTGATAGGAAATGGAAAACAAAAGGAAAACGCATTGTTGAAAGTTTTAAATTATATAAAGACGCAGTATTATTATCTAATACGGAACGTAGTGATTTTGAAAACTATCTTCTTCAGATTTTACCTCCCAATCTTTTTAAATTTTACTTTTTTGACGGTGAAAAAATAAGTGATTTTGTTTTCAATAGCAGCAAAAACTCTGATTTTAAGGAAGCTTTTCTTAAATTATGCAATTTAGATACTATGGAAATAATACGTGATAACTTCCGAAGAGTATCACGAACAAAAGCAAATGGCTCTGAGACAATATTGCAGCATTATGAACATTGTTTAGATATCGATAGTATCAATGATGGTCGCATTGCAGATGCCGAAGAGGAGTACAGAGAAATTTCCAATGAAATTTTATCTATTGAGGATAGGCTTTTTGCTTTGGAAAAAGCGTATTCTAAAACGGGCGGTATAACAAAAAAAGAATGGCGTTCTATGCAAGAGCAAATCGCAAAAGAAGAAAGCCATAGAGAAACACAACGAAAGTGGTTAAAAGACATTGCTAACAATGTGCTTCCTTTTGTGATTTTGAGAAAGCAGCTAGCAGAGCTAAAAGTGCAAATTGAAAATGAACGCAAAGCTCAAGTGGGCACAAATGTAAAATGTGCTATTGATACACCAGAAGTAAAAGAAATAATTAGTGAAGTTCTTGGAAACTGCGGTATAGAACTTACTGACGATATTTCTGAAAAGTTGATTTTCGAGATTATAAATTATACTAACTTAAGTGCAAAAAACATTAATCCAATATTAAACTTATCTGAGTTAGACGGTTGGAATTTAATCTCTCAAATTAACAGTATAATGGCGTTTGATACTTCAAGAATAAAAAAAGTAACAAGCGATATTGATGCATCTTTAAACCATGTAAAAAGAATCCGAACTAAAATAGAAAAAAGCAGTGTTGATAATTACGAAGAATATCTCAAATTAAAAAGTGATTTAAATGAAGCAAAATCACAGAATCTTGAAAAATTAGTGCGAATTGATGCCGAATTACAACAATATCGTGCTGACAAAGCGGTTTCATCTGCAAATCTCGCTAAGGCTCAAGATGCTTATGAAGCAGTTTTGCGAAAGCGTTCAGTCAATGATATATCCGCGAGAGCATTATTAGCTTTTGATGAATTGCAGACCATTTTATATCAAAAAAGCATTAAAAAAGTGGAAGAAGGCTTTAAAATATATTTCTCTGCATTAATTAATAAATCGGATTTGATTGATGGGATATATATTGACAGCAATCTTAATGTTTTACCATATCGAAATAAGACATTTAATAAAAATGATTTAAGGAAAACCGTAGAAGTCAATGGAGCAGAACATTTAATTGCTCAAATCGGGTTACATGCTTATGAAATTTATGAAGTTAATTTGAGTAAAGCTGGCGATGAAATCGTTTTGCCTGTTGAAGTAAAACAGCAACTTTCTGCGGGCGAGAAACAAGTATTTATTATGGCGCTTTATCAGGCTTTATCTCAACTCAACACAATAAATGTCCCTTATATCGTCGATACACCATTTGCAAGAATCGACAAAGAACACAGAAGCAAAATATTGGAAGAGTTCTTCAAAGAATTAAAGGGACAAGTTATTATTTTATCGACAGACGAAGAAATTGTCGGCGAGTATCGTGATATGATTGATGATATCGTATCAGATACTTTTGTATTAAAACACACAGTTTCCGGAAACACAGAAATTCTGTCAAATACGTATTTTGGAGGTTAAATATGACAAATAAATTGCATACATCCAAAAGAACGCAGAATATTTTTGTTTCTTTAGGAAAATCATTAGGTTTACAACCATTTATACTTTCTAAACTTGCAATTGCTCTTTCTATAAAAAAAGGCAAGATTACGCCTGAAGATATGAATACCGATAACGACGGATTAGAATTAAGTCGTCAGACAATTTTTGCAGAACACGACCTTATGTTCAAATCTTTAATAATCCATACTGAAGGAAGAGCGATGTCAGATGATGAGTATTTTCCGGAAATTGTAAAAGCGCACTTAGATAGAGGTGCAAAACTCTTAGAAGAAGAAAAACGATATAGCAAAGATTTTTATAATCATTTATGTAATTTGGATATGAATATTTGATTGGGAGGAAATTATGGACTTTCCTAAAGTAAAACCGTGTTTAAACACCTCTGACGATGATTTAGCAAAAGAATTGTATCAACCATGCTTGCAGTGGGCAACACATTTTGACCGAGGCGTGGGATATTTCACAACAGGCTGGCTTATGCACAACATAGCCGGTTTAAGTGACTTTGCTTCTCGCGGAGGAGTTATGCGTCTTATTACAAGTCCTATTCTTTCAAATACAGATTCCGATGCTATTATTGCATCCAACGAAGACGATGATACCGCTTACAAAAAATTTGAAGAAGCTCTTTCAAAAAATGTGGAAACATTGAAAGCTGAAATGGAAGCAGATATTCTGAATGCGTTTTCTTGGATGTTATATGACGGGATAATTGAAATGAAGTTTGCAATCCCTCGCAAAAAACTTGCTAATGGTAATTTTCACGACAAATTTGGAGTTTTTTATAATGGCAGCGAAGCAATTTCGTTTTCAGGTTCTATCAATGATAGCATTCATGGGTTCCAAAATTATGAAAGCATAAAGGTTTTCAAAACATGGGCCGGCACCAAAGAATATGTTGATGCGGATGCTGAAAGGTTTAATCGTTTGTGGAATTGCAAAGATTCCAATCTCAAGATATACACAACTCCACAAGCAATTAAAGATAAAATTTTTGCACTTCGCACTTCCGATAGGCCATATCAACCTGTAAAAAAAGCGAAAAACAAATGGGAACACCAAGATAAAGCAGTAGATTGTTTTATTGAAAAAGAGCACGGCATCCTTGCTATGGCTACAGGTACCGGTAAAACAATTACTGCAATGAAGATTATTAACAGACTTTTTGAAGAAGGCAAAATTCGTCGCGTTGTAATAACTATGTTTGGTAACGATTTGCTTGACCAATGGGCTAAGCAGATGCGAGAAAATTACAAGAACAAGCAAATTTATTACCATTATGAATCCTATAAAATGATGAATAATTTCATCATTCATCCGGATAACTCTATTTTGTTGATATCTCGTGATGCAGATAATTTATCAAAATTATTGACTTTATTTAATAAAGCTCCGGGCGACTACAAAAATGATACTTTATTTATATTTGATGAAGTCCATGGAGCAGGTTCAGATTCATTTGTCGAAAACTTGAAAGGTTGTATCTCTCCGTACAAATATCGTCTTGGTCTAAGTGCTACACCTGAAAGGGAATATGATGATGACGGTAATCAATTCCTTAGAGACGAAATTGGTGATATAATATTTACTTTTTCCCTCGAAGATGCAATAGAGAAAGGAATCCTTTGCGAGTTCGATTATATACCATTACCTTATGTGTTATCTGATGAAGAAAAAACAAAGAAAAAGAAAATTATAGTTGCCTTTAATGCAAAAAAAGAAGCTGGCGAACCGGTTGATGAAAAAGATATGTTCACACAGCTTTCAAGAATAAACAAAATGGCATTGAACAAAATTGAAGAATTCGAGGCTTTTATTAAACTGAATACAGATTTACTAAAAAAATGCATTATTTTCGTTCAAGAAAAGTCTTACGGAGAACTTCTTCAAGATGTTCTTATAAAATATACTGATAAATATCACACATACTATGCTGACGACGACAAGTCAAAACTCGATGATTTTGCTAACGGAAATATCGATTGTTTGCTTACATGTAAAAAGATTTCTGAAGGTATCGATATAAGTAGTGTTACTAATATTTTCTTGTTTGCATCAGACCGTTCAAAACTTGTTACAACACAAAGAATTGGACGAGCTTTACGCCTTGATAAAAACAATCCGAGTAAAAAAGCTAAAGTTATAGATTTCATACTCGATGACGGTACAGAAAACGATAATAATGCCGACCATGAAAGAAAAGAATGGTTGACAGAACTTTCAAAAGCAAGGAGAAAAGAAGATGAGGAATAAAACCATTGAATCGACTATCGATAAAGTTATTGACAATTCAAATTATCCATCTGATTTCAAAAACGCTCTAAAACAATTTATCAAAAATAAATTTGATAATAACGCCAAAGAGAATGACTTAAAGAGAGTTATGTCTTTATTGCCTGATGAAGTGGAGGATAATAAGTAATGAAAATGTCCATTATTGAATTCGAATATACAAATATTCGAAAAATTTCATCCTTAAAGATTTCTTTTCTCAACAAAGAAGATAAGGTAATAAAAAACAATTTCGTTATGATGGCTAACGGTACCGGAAAGACAACAACTATGGCTTTAATAAAGGGTTTGTTAGATGGTACAGCAGCCGAATGGACATCCGCTGAAGTTAAGTCGTATTCTCCTACACTCACATCTGCTGATTCCGGAGAATTCAGCATGACTGTAAAATTTAATGATAAAAATTACAAATATTTTCTGTCTCTCGATTATGTTAATGGTGTGGCAAAAATCGAAACTCTTGCCCCTCCCAGTGGACGAGACCCCGGTCTTCGTTTGCCTGAAACGTTAAAAGGTATATTTACATCAGAGTTTGTCAGCAGATTTGTTTTTGATGGTGAACAGGCTAAGAAATCTATGGACAGAACATCTAATGAAGCTGATGAAACAATTCGTTATCTGTATCGTCTCGACGAACTTGATGCTATCTTAGCAATGAACAACAATATTCTTCAAGAAATACAGAATGCAGAAGGCGGAGGCAAAGGTACTCACGGCTCATTAAGCAACCTATGTTCTCGACGCAAAAAAATACAAGATAGCATTAAGCTTTTAGAAAAAAAGCAAAAGGAGCATAATGCTAATATTGCTCGTTATGAAAAAGAAAAAGCCGAAAAAGAAAAACAGCGACAAGAATTCGATAAAAACTACGAAACACTTAATAAGGAGAAAAACGAAATTATTAAGGAGCAAGAAAAAAATCGTGGCAATATTGATGTGAAAGTTACTGAAATAATATCATTGGCAAAAACTCCTTATTTAGTAAGCGAAGCTTTATGCGAACGCATGTATGAACTTGGTGCAACAATGAAAAAACTGAAGTTGCCTAAAAGCAGCTCAAAAGACTTTTTTACTGAACTTGCCCATGCAGAAAAATGTGTCTGTGACAGATGCATTGGAGAGGCCGAAAGAGCTGCTATATTAAAAAATGCCGATAAATATCTTGGCAGTGACCATCAAGCTATTTTGAATAATATTAAAAGTGTTTTGACGGATAGTTCTTATGATGACAGATTGGTTGTTTCTTTTAGAGAACTTGGTGAATTACAAGAAGAAAAAACTCGTTTGAATGCACGATTTGCCGATGTAGAGGACAAGCTTATTAAGGCTGGTGGTCCTCAAGTTGAACAGTTGCAAAAAGAAATTGAAACTTTAATCAGCAAAATATCTGAAGCTAAGGCAATGCTTAACATTATTGAATCAAAAGACGAGAACGATGAAACTTTGACCGAAGAAAACAATCTTCACAGAGCTCGTATTGCTGATAAGGAGTATGAAATTAAGATTGCTTCTACAACAAAAACTAATGCAGCATTACATAAGAAAAACATTGTTCAAGGACTTGTTGACGAAATTAAAGTTCAGGCAACCCATGCACTAAAACAAGAAATAATAAAAAAGACCAATGAAAAAATTGCTCGTGTAATAACCGATGACTACATAGAAATCGAAAATATTGATGGCTACATAAAACTAAAAAATAAAGATGGAGCTAGCGAAGGACAAACCCTTAGTATTGGTTATTGTTTCTTGGGAACATTATTTGAAGATGCAGAATTAGAATTTCCGTTTGTTATTGACTCACCGACAGGAAAAATGGACTTTGATAAACGTCAGGCTGTTGCTGAAATTATTCCTGTTGTCTTCAATCAAATGATTGCGTTTGTGCAATCAGCAGAAGTAGAGCGTTTTGCTGACAGATTTTATGATAATGCAGATTCGCAATATCTTACAGTTGTTGCATCTAAAGAAACCGGAGAAATTACTGTTCATAAAGGTATAGAATTCTTCGATTCTTATCAACGTCAACATAAAGGAGATGAAATATAATGCATTTTACTATGTCAAAAAGTGCACAAGATTTTTTTAGCAACATAATTGCTCAAGAAGGATTTCATGGTCCTAAAGATAAAAATAAATTCATTCAGTTTGACGTATATTACTGCTGTGCTTTAATTGGAATGGCGGCAGTGCAGTTAGATAGTGATACTTCTGATTTGAAAGCCCAATTGGTTGATAAGTATCCCAAAGCGTATTCAGAATGCAAAGCACATATTGCAGGCCTTTTGGTTGCAACAGAAGCTAAACGCCTCGGTATAGATTTGCAGAGTTCAAAGCTCGAAGAAGTTATGTTGCAGTATTTGAGCGATGATTCTACAATGCTTTCCGAAGAAGGAATCAAAACTTTAAATGCTTATTCATTAAAAGGATATCATTTGATACATGAATTTCCTCTTGAAGAAAAGCCTACAACAAAAGAGGAGTTTTTAGAAGCATTTAATATGGCTATACAGTTATACTCTAAATAAACGATATGTATCTAATTTGCTTTGACTCTTCTTATTACATTCGAAATAAGATTTGAGTAATCTGTTAGATCCAATTTCTATTTCACTATATACGGAAAAGAGGATACAAAGTGAATAATGGTTTTTTGAAATTATTTATCAGTGAAATTGAAACGCTCGGCTTATCTTTATATTATGATGAGCAAGATGCTGATGAAAACGAGGAAATAGTTTTAGAAATTGAAGGAGATGTTATTGTATATGTAAAGATTGATAAATATCTTAGTAATATGGATGTTTATTTATCTTTACAGTTTTATGATGCCAAAAGAAGTGAACGGCTTGATGGAAGTTGTGTTGAAGAAATTGAACGAGATCATTTATTGTATATGTTCCAAAAAAATTTTGAAAAAGAAAGCATCTTGCAATATACAATAGAGACCTGGGATGATGAATATTCATATTTGTGCCCATATCCAGATTTATACGTTGGATTGCATAATGTACCGTGCGATATTGAAATTATCAAATCCTTCGTAGAAAAAACCGATTTATTCTGTAATCACATTGAAAAATTTAGTCTTAAAGAATTACAACAAAGAGAACGTGATAAGCTTTTAAAACAAAACGGGTGCGAAGCATTTGAAATTATTAGAAATAAAACTATTGACTATGTTCCCAACAGTGAAAATAATGTCTTGGAATGGCATGGCAAAGAATACGTTTTGTTTAAAGTTGGTGACCAAAAAGCAAGCATTGAAAAAAGCAAATACGAAGCATATTTAACTTTTCTTGATAATGTGGAACTTTATAGTGATTATTCGCTTGAAATATCTAAAAACACGCTATGTATTAAAAGTTGTAGCTTTACAGCATATCTTCCAACATATGAATATGATAATGCAATTAATATTGAAACGATATATTTCAAATCAAAAATTTTGAATTTTTTGCAACTAGAAGGTTCAGAAGCTTTGGAAAATTTTTTTGAAAAATATCATGACAAAGCGATAGATTCGTATTTGTTGCCCACATTGTTTACAGAAGGACATACCGATTGGAGACACATAAAGAACGCTTTTATTCATAATGGAATAAAATATCATGAACAATTCCGATTTGAAGAGTACACATCAACAACCAAAATAGGAGATAAAAAATTGTTGGATATGTGTTCTTCTTTTTCTAATGAATCATCACCGTTTATTAAAATAATGATTTTTGACAGAGATGGTTCAGTTAAAATAAAAGATATTGAAGACGAATCTTCAGGATTCAAAGATTGGGGTAATCATGTCTATTCATTTGCAATCCCTATACCCGAACATCGCAAAAAGAATGACAAAATTTCAATAGAACATTATTATACTGATCAAGAAATCACAAAGGAATATGAAATAGCTGGAATTAATAGACGATTGTATTTGGGAAATGAATTTGATCATTTAGGACGTGCCCCACATATTTCCCGTTTTTGCAGAAAAACAAGTTTTTGTGGAGAGGACCATATAAATATTATTGATGACCAAGTTATTGACCCAAACAGTGATTTAGACATAGATTACGCATTAAGCAAGATGGTTTTTGCTGATAAAATATGTGCTGAAAAACTAAGCAAAGAATCCATGGCTGCCTTCCATTTATTATATGCAAAAATTCTCAAAATCATTGAATACGATAAGTCAAAAAAGTAAGTAAAAAATTGTAGTAACTGTTTTTTTATATAGTATATGCTAATTTAAATCCACATTAATTGAAATGTGAAGTATTCAACTAGTTTTAGATTTTCACCATATTTTTGAAAAGTATACAGTCACACCATAGTTTTTTGATAATCTTTTTAATGAGTATTTATTTTTTATTTTATATTTTAATATCAATTATCGTTTTTTTGCCTCTCTTCGCCAACTCCTTAAATTGTGCTGCTCCACCGAAGTTATGCGTGACATAGGTTACGACAATATCAGACTGCTGTATCATCCACTTATTTCTCCAAGAGATTGCGAAGCGTTTGGGTACGGTTTCAAGGCCTTCGGGGTAGATTGTGTTTGTTAAGTTGTCGTACTTGTTTTTCTCTGTAGGGAGATAGGCTAAAACTACGCTGTAGGTTATGGGGTAAGTATGAGACAGGTCCTCGAGCTGACGGCGAACCATAGAGTCAAAGTTGCCGTTGTTGCCTACATAAAATACAGTTACATTTTTATTTTCAATCAAATCTATAAGAGTCGACCGCAGGGTCGGCTCTATTTCTTTTGGTGTGTCCTTGTGACCAAAGAAGGTACAAACCATAAAATACCACCTCTTTATATGGGATATATCGCAATTATATCATAAGAATTATAAATATGCGATATGTCCCACACGATTTATCGTAGATTTTATTAAACTTATATTAGCGATATATCGTAAAGGTGGTATGGATATGAATATTAAGGAAGCAGTTGAAAAGAGAATAATCGAGCTTTGCAATGAAAGAAACATTGCAATTAACGCACTTGCTAATATCTCAGGTGTTTCACCCTCGACAATTTACAGTATGCTTAATGAGAAGAGCAAGAATCCCGGCGTTGTTTCAATCAAAAAGATTTGCGACGGTCTTGAAATCAGTATCAGAGAATTCTTTGACAGCGATTTGTTTGACGATTTGGAACAGGAAATAAAGTAAAAGCAGGAAGAGAAATCTTCCTGTAATTTTTTTGCAAAAGTATTGACACTAACGTTACGTCATAGTTTATAATCATAATCAGAGGTGATGATAATGAAAATGTCTGTCAAGGAATTTGCTGAACTTACCGGTGTGAGTGTGCGCACACTTCACTATTATGATGAAATCAATCTTTTGAAGCCGGCAGAGATTGACGAAAACAACGGTTACCGATTTTACGACAGAACTGCTCTTGAGCGCATGCAAGAGATTCTGTTTTACCGTGAGTTGGATTTTCCTCTGAAAAGCATTTGTGAGATTTTATCTTCACCCGATTATGACAAACAAAAGGCATTGTCCGAGCAGAAGAAGCTTCTTATTCTTAAAAAGGAGCGTCTTGAGAGAATTATCTCGGCTATTGACAATGCAGAAGAAAGCGAGGTTGTTATGAAAGCATTAAATAATAATGATTATGAGGTTGCACGCAAGCAATATGAAGCAGAAGCCAAAGAAAGATGGGGCAAAACCGAGGCATATAGGGAACACACCGAGAAAACAAAGGATTATTCAAAGGACAAGTGGCAGTACGTTATGGACGGCTTGGACAGCATTATCGGTGAATTTGCAGAGTGTATGAAGGGTGGTAACGCTCCCGATTCCAAGGCGGCAAAGGCACTTGCGGAGAAACTGCAAAAGCACATCACAGATAATTTTTATACCTGCACCAAGGAAATTTTATCGAGCCTTGGTCAGATGTATATCTTCGATGAACGCTTTACCCGGAACATTGATAAACACGGTGTCGGTACTGCCGAATTCGTGAACAAGGCTATAATTGAATACTGTAAATGAGCTTTTGAGGTGGCTGTATCACGAACGAAGTGAGGCAGCCACTTGTTATTTATTTGTATATATGCTATACTGAATTTACAGGCAAAAGCCTGAATAAAATTTTTGGAGAATGCTGTTTGAAAATGAACAACACCTTGGAGATAGTAATGTAAACCGTGAGGTTTGCAAATACTTCTCCCCGCAAGCCTCCGGTGATTGAAGGTCAACAATTTTTGGAGGTTTAACAATGAAAAATGACTGCATCATTCGTTTGGAAAAAACAGAAGAACACCGCGAAACCGAAGCTCTCGTCAGGGAAGCGTTCTGGAATGTGTACCGTCCCGGTTGTCTTGAGCATTATGTACTCAATCAGCTGAGAAATGACAAAGAGTTTGTGCCCGAGCTTAATTTCGTTATGGAAAAAGACGGCAGACTAATTGGTCAAAATATGTTTATGAGGGCGGCTATCAAAGCCGATGACGGCTCAGATTTGCCCATTATGACTATGGGACCGATTTGCATTTTACCCGAATTACAGGGGCAAGGTTACGGCAAGATACTGCTTGACTATTCCTTGGAAAAGGCGGCAGAGTTTGGTTGCGGAGCACTTTGCTTTGAGGGAAATATCAATTTCTACGGTAAAAGCGGATTCACATATGCGAGCGAATTCGGTATCCGTTACCACGGTTTGCCCGAAGGTGCGGACGCATCGTTTTTTCTTTGCAAGGAGCTGAAAAAAGGTTATCTTGACGGCATCAGCGGTGAATACACTCCACCAAAGGGATATTTTGTTGATGAGGCAGAAGCCGAAGAATTCGACAAACAGTTCCCGCCGAAAGAAAAGCTGAAACTCCCCACACAACTGTTTTAACCTGACTGAATAAAAAGAGCCGTCCGAGTAATCGGGCGGCTTGATGTTTATACATATATCAACTCATTGCGGACAACCTCACTTGCTCTTTCCTGAATGCTGTTCATTCGGTGTACCCATTCGAGTTGGTTTTGGGATTTGAGTTGTTCGGTGATGTTTTCGGTTTTTATCATTTGGGCTACGAGGGTGTTGAACATTTGCTGAGCTTGGGTATCGATTTGGGCACAGTGTTGGTAGAGCTTGCCTTGGGTAAGGAGAGTTATGAAAAATACAGGATTGTGTTTTTGCAGGTAGTCCTTATACAGCATTCCCCATTTGCTGAGGCGGATGGCTGATTCTTCGGGTGGAAGCTTGAGGTTGGGTATCATATAATCATTGACTTGTCTGTAGGTAATGTTTGCCATAAATTTCATCCTTTCTTGGTATCAATAAAAGTGTCGTAGGTGAATCTTGCTCCGAGTCTGAAGCCGACGGTGAAGCTGTCTGCGTTGCAGAGGCTTGAAAACTTGATGTAAGTTGCTACATAGTCGGTGAAAAGCTCTTGTTCCTTGTCAGTGAGGATTGATGTCAGGTGCTCCTCTTTGCCGGCAAGCTCACTAAGGCTCTTTTTTACCTTTGCCGTCAGGTTGGTAGTACACTCTTGCGGCTCGATATTCCCATAATAGAAATCTTCAATAAAGTCAGACACAATATCACCCCCTACTTTTCAGATTGGTTGATGATTTTCAGGAGCAGTTCGTCAACATCTTCTGTGGGAATACCGTCCGAGAGAAGCATGTTTCGGAACTCGTTCATTCCGTTTATTAACAGGTTACACTCAAAGTCCGTGAGCATCAGTTTTGTTTTCTTATTGAACATAAAAATGACCTCCTTGTATTTGGTAATACCATTTTACAAGGAGGTCTGTGTTTTGTCGAATGTGTG
>CALCTT010000068.1 GCA_937906895.1 uncultured Clostridia bacterium
AGCGTGAAAATCCCGCTTCACTCGCAAAGTCCCTTCAAGAAGTTAACTCGGAGGGACAATACCTCCACGTTCGAGCCGAGGGTTTTCGGGCAAAAAATTCTCTGCGATAATTTTTCACCCGAAAAAACGCTCCGGTATCGCCGTCCGAGTTGAGACAGAGGTTGGGACTTAGCAAGCGAAGCGACCTACGACGCATAGTACAACAGGTCAAAATCCATTGCGGTAAGATATGCCGCATCTCTATTCTCAACCTGACTGCCATATCTATATTCTATTATAAGGTCTATCAACCACCGCCATCTTTTTAGTGCCCGATTTTTTAAGTGGGGACAAAAGCAGCTCAGCTCTCAACTCTGCATATTACAGAAGTTATTTCTTTTCGGTCATACCACCGCTTTTTCTCGCACCTTTTTTTGCCTTCGTTTTCGCTTTTTCCAACCCCGTTTCGGTGTGGAGCGTTTTCCCTCTTTTCACCCTTGTTTTGCCCTTTTTCGTGCCTTCGCTTTCGTGCCTGCTATGACAAGTGATGACACCTTATGACTTGTATAGTCTAACAACTTAAATGTCAATGTTTTATCAAATTTTGCTATATATATTTGCGGTGACAACATTAGTTATTAACGCTAAAAACTCACAGTTATGGCAAAGAAAAATGTAAGGGATGACCCCTCAAAAACACAAGTCACCGAGAACCCGCAGATGAGCGACATCGTGCTGGTTTTAGACAAGATGGAACTGCTCATTCAAGCGGTATCCGAAATCAACAAGAACGGCAAGTATTCCACCGTGCCGGCAGACAAAGAGCATCAGAACTCCTTTCTCAAGATTGACCGCTATGCGACCTTCTTCGAGAATTTCCTCAAGAACTTCTGGAGTCAGTTGAAAGACCCTACACACTTTGGCCTTTTCACGATGAAGGAGGAGGAGTTCGACAAGCCCGAAGTCAAGCAGGCCATCGAAGACCTTGCCGAAGGTAAGAAAACAAAAGCAGTGGAAGAGTTTCTCAAGAAGTATGAGATAACACCCAAAAATCAAACAGAACAAAGTATTAACAATCAAAATTCAGAAGAAATGGCAAAGAAAAATCAAACCCAGCAGCCCGTCGTTGAAGCTAACGACCAGCAGCAGAACAATCAGTATCGTTACAACGAGTCTATGATCAACTGGGACCAGTTGAAGAACTTCGGACTCTCGCGTGAGTATCTTCAGGAGCGAGGACTCCTTGATTCGATGCTCAAAGGCTACAAGACCAACCAGCTTGTACCTATCAACCTTAACTTCGGCTCTGCCGTACTGCGTACCGATGCACGCCTGTCGTTGCAGCAGTCCAACACAGGTGAGGTGGTACTCGCCATCCACGGTATCCGCAAGCAACCCGAATTGGAGCGTCCTTACTTCGGACACATCTTCTCGGAAGAGGACAAGAAGAACCTCCTCGAAACAGGCAATATGGGACGAGTGGTGGAACTCAAAGGTCGCAACGGAGAGTATATCCCATCGTTCATCAGCCTTGACAAGATGACCAACGAGGTGGTGGCCATGCGTGCCGAGAATGTCTATATCCCTAACGAGATTAAGGGCGTGCAGCTCACCGACCAGGAGAAGAACGACCTGCGTGAGGGCAAGAAGGTCTATATCGAGGGTATGACCGCCAAGTCGGGCAACGAGTTCAACGCCCACATTCAGGTGAGTGCCGAGCGCAGAGGTATCGACTTCATCTTCGAGAATGACCGTATCTTCAACCGCACCGCCCTCGGTGGTGTGGAGCTTACCAAGCAGCAGATTGAAGACCTCAATGCAGGCAAGGCAATCTTCGTGGAGGATATGCAGCGTAAGGATGGCGAACTCTTCTCATCGTATGTGAAACTCGATGAGGCGACAGGACGACCTAACTACACACGCTACAATCCCGACTCACCCGAGGGTGCAAGAGAAATCTACATCCCGAAGGAGATAGGCGGTGTGAAACTGACAGCTGAGGAGCAGAAAGACCTGCGTGAGGGACGAGCCATCTTCCTCAATGATATGGTGAACAACCGTGGCGAGGAGTTCTCTTCGTTCATCAAGGCAGACCTTGAGACGGGACGACTGATGTACTCTCGCACTCCCGATGGCTTTGAGGAGCGTGCCAAGTTCGAGATTCCGAAGGAGATCTTCGGTGCCAAGCTCTCCGGTCAGCAGCGTGCCGACCTTCAGAGCGGCAAGTCGGTACTCGTGGAGGGCATGAAGGGCTTCGATGGCAAGAGCATCTCGCAGTATGTCAAGCTGAACTCCAACCAGAACAAGCTCGACTTCTACAACGAGAATCCCGACCGTAACCGCAACGCCTCACAGCGTAATGTGGTTGCCGAGAAACAGGAGAAGCGTCAGTCAAAGGGACAGAGCATCTAATCCGTAAGTAGAACAACTCAAATCAATGTATAACTCTAAAATGAATATTAAGATGAACGATAAGAATAAAGCACCTTTCAAGGTGGAAGATGTAAACTGGGACGAACTATCAGGTATCGGTATCCTCAAGGATGAACTCGAACAGGCAGGTGAGCTTGAGACACTGCTCCGAGGCGAGAAGACAGGTGTCGTATCGCTGAGCCTCGTACTCCTCGGTGTAGATGTGGTGATGGATGCCACTTTGCAGCTTGTACGCAAGAACGACTCTCCGCTGCTCGAAATCATCGGTATCAACCCCACGCAGTAACACGATTCCATTACTAACCTGACAGCCGTTTCCCGCACCGTAATCGGGACGGGAGACGGCTTCTTTAATTCCAAGAATATTATGATAGCAATTATAGCAGAAAAGCCGAGCGTAGGTCAGGACATCGCCCGCGTCATCGGTGCAACAGAGAAGAAGGATGGCTACATGGCAGGCAACGGTTATCTTGTAACCTGGGCATTGGGACACCTCGTTTCCCTCGCCATGCCATCGGCATACGGATACGGTAAGGCTTCGCACGAGGATTTGCCTATGCTCCCCGAACCGTTCCAGCTTGTGGTAAGACAGATCAAGACCGACAGAGGTATGGTAACGGACATCGGTGCCGCCAAGCAGCTCAAGGTCATTGACGAGGTATTCAGCAAGTGCGACAGCATCATCGTGGCAACGGATGCAGGGCGTGAGGGTGAGCTTATCTTCCGATACATCTACCACTACCTCGGATATACCAAGCCCTTCAAGCGTCTTTGGATCTCCTCACTCACGGACGAGGCTATCCGTGCAGGTATGAGCAACCTCAAGGATGGCGAGGCTTACGATAGTCTCTACCACGCTGCCGATTGTCGTGCAAAGGCTGATTGGCTCGTGGGTATGAATGCCAGCCGTGCATTGGCTTTGGCTTCGGGTATGCCCAACAACTCCCTCGGACGAGTGCAGACTCCTACGTTGGCGATGATATGCAGCCGCTACAAGGAGAACCGCGATTTTGTTTCTACACCTTATTGGCAACTGCATATCACACTTGAACGCTTGGGCGAGTTCCGTCAGTTCGCACATATCGAGGACTTCAAGAGCAAGGAGCAGGCAGAGGCGGCACACGCACGATTCTCGCCCGACTCAACGGCACTCATCACGAAGGTGGAGCGCAAGCGTACCTACCAGCAGGCACCGCTACTGTACGACCTTACCACATTGCAGAAGGACTGCAACACGCATCACGATATGAGTGCGGAGAAGACCCTTTCTGTGGCACAGGCTCTCTATGAGAAGAAGTATATCTCATATCCGAGAACGGGTAGCAGATATATCTCGCACGATTTGATGGAGCAGGTCTATGATTCCCTTTGGAAGATTGCCACTATGCCCGAGTTCAAGGAGTATGGCAAGCGTTTCGACTTCGAGCATCTGAATATGCGTAGTGTAGATGATGACAAGGTAACGGATCACCACGCACTCATCATCACAGGCATAGAGCCTGAGGAGTTGAGCGCCCACGAGCAGATTGTCTACACAATGATTGCAGGGCGTATGCTTGAAGCGTTCTCGCCACGCTGCGAGAAGGAGTCATTGGTAATGGAGGCGACAGCCGAGGATATGAAGTTCCGTTCACGCTCTACTACCATCGTCAATCCGGGCTGGCGTGCAGTCTTTGCCCGTAAGGAGGATGCCGAGAAGGACGAGACCGAAGCCAACAAGGGTACGGCACGCTTCGCCGAGGGTGAGCAGATACCCGTTACGGGCTATGGCACGGCACAGCGAAAGACAATTCCGAAACCTCTCTACACCGAAGCGACACTCCTTGCCGCTATGGAGACTTGTGGCAGGAACATCACCGATGAGAAGGCAAAAGAGGCAATGAAGGAGCTGGGTATCGGAACGCCTGCCACACGAGCCGCCATCATCACGACACTCTTCAAGCGCGACTACATCGAGCGTTCAGGCAAAGCGCTTGTACCTACTGAGAAGGGACTCTATATCTACGAGGCAGTCAAGGATATGCAGGTTGCCAATGTGGAGCTGACAGGCAGTTGGGAGAAGACGCTCCTTCAAATCGAGCAGCATACTTTGGAGACACGCTCCTTTATGCACTCCATCGAGAGTTTCACCTCGCAGGTTACACGCGAGGTACTCGGACTGAAGTTCCCTGCACCCAAACAGCGTACCATTCCTTGCCCCAAATGCGGTACAGGCAAAGTGATGATACGCCCGAAGGTCGCCAAGTGCGACAATCCGGATTGCGGTCTGCTTGTATTCCGCAAGGTGCTGAACAAGGAGCTTAACGAGCAGCATCTGGAGCAGTTGCTCTCATCGGGAGCAACCAAGCTGATCAAGGGATTCAAAGGCAAGAAAGGCAACTCCTTCGATGCCGCCGTAGCCTTTGACGATGAGTTCAATGTAACGCTGGCATTTCCCGACAAGAAGAGAGGTAAGAAAAGATGATGTCAGTCATCCCGATTCGTAGGCAAAGGTAGTGAACCGCCCTCATTCCACCCCGCAAGGTCGTGCCGCAGGCGGTTTCGGCAAAAATCATCCTCGCACGGCTGCGGTATTTTTACCGAAAACCTTGCAGGTGGAGGCGTTTCACATCCAAGCCCACGAAATCGGGAACGACTGTTCCCACTAAATAATATAGGATATGAAAACAAATGACCCGACCGTAAGAAAGAGAATGAAGTGGATAGGTATGATACT
>CALCTT010000069.1 GCA_937906895.1 uncultured Clostridia bacterium
CTTATTGCGGGCGGATGTGGGCATCCGCCCCTACGAATTGTGCTCGATAAACTCCGATTTATCAAACAAAAGCACCCACAAATGTGAGTGCATGATTTTTATGATTTCTTTATTTCATATTCTTTTTTCTTAAATTCCTCAACCAACATCTTATTATCCTTAATTTCCTTATTAAACCATATTCCGCCTGAACCTAAATCCTCAATTTCGTGATAATCCGAACCTGATGTGACCATAAGGTCATATTTTTTTGCCCACATTTCAGCAATATCGTTGCTTGAATTATGTCTTGGATTTCCGTTAAAAATTTCTACACCGTCAAGGAACTTTGGGTTTGTAACTTTCATACCAACTCTGAACGGATGAGCCTGAAAAACAAGAAAACCATTTTTTTGAGCTAATTCATAAAAATTTTTACTGTTAAGATTAAGAAGTTCAGGCGTGTTATAAAGAAAATCTTCAGTAATACCATATACAAGGTAGTCGTTATCACCCTCACTTGTCCTGAAACGAAGTTCAATTCCCAGAAGCACAGGGATTCTTCCATTGGCAGTTTCCTTTGCAGCCTTATAACCACGGAGGAAAAAGTCAATCTTTTTCTTCCAAGGTAAAAGCTCACGACCATATTTCATATATGTTGATGTGCTCAAATGGTCAGTAACGATAATTCCGTCATATCCTGCTTTAATGTATTCTTCAACTGCGATTTCTGCAGGAACATTAGCACAGTTGCTTGTGTTTTTTGTATGAAAATGCATTTCATATAAATATTTCTTCAAAATTATTCCTCAATTCTTCTAAATATCAATATGCATTTGTATTATATACCGATTTATCGTTAAAGTCGATAATTTTTTTGCCTTTTTTATAAGAATTTTCTATTTGAAAAATGTCATCATTTGTATTATTATATACAATAGATAATTATGTACATATATTCGGAGGTAAATTATGAGTTGTAATTGTCAAAAATCAAGTGACTTTTCACTTTTAGAACCTTGTTTGGAAAAATATGCAACAGTTCCCGGAAGTCTTATTACCATTTTGCAGAATGCTCAGGAAATCTACGGTTATTTGCCTGTTGATGTGATTCTACATATTTCAAAGCGAACAGGAATTAAAGTAACTAAAATTATGGGTGTTGCAACATTCTATTCACAGTTCAGATTAGAGCCTGTTGGTAAATACCTTATTATGCTTTGTCAGGGTACAGCTTGTCATGTTAACGGCTCATTGCAGATAGAAAAAGTAATCAACGAGTATCTTGGTATTAAAGATGGCGAAACAACTGATGACGGACTTTTCACACTTAAAAATGTGGCTTGTCTTGGTTGTTGCAGTCTTTCACCTGTAATGATGATAAATGACGATACTTATGGCTCATTAACTCCTGAAAAAGCCATTTCTATATTTAAAGAATTACAAGAAAAAGCAGGGGAGGAAGAAAAATGAAAATAGCAGTCGGACAAGGTAGCTGTGGTATTGCTGCAGGGGCTATGAAAGCCTATGATGTTTTAAATTCCAACCTTGATTTAAATAACAATCAATTGACAGTAACAGGTTGTATTGGTATGTGTTACCTTGAACCTATCGTTGATGTTTATGATGATGACGGTCTTCATAGGTTTGTAAAAGTAAACGGCGAAATTGCAGAAGAAATTGCATCTGCTGTAAACAATAATGATTTAACAACAGTCAAAGAATATGAAATTTCAGATGATGATAAACAATTCCTCGAAAAACAAACAAGAATTGCACTTCGTCATTGTGGTATTATCAATCCTGAAATTATTGAAGATTATACAAATGATGATGGCTATAAGGCACTCAATAAAGTCCTTACAACAATGTCACCTGAAGATGTAATTGAAGAAATTAAAGTTTCAGGTCTTGCAGGTCGTGGTGGTGCAGGTTTCCCAACTTGGTTCAAGTGGAATGCTGCCCGTCAGTCAGTTGGCGAAAAGAAATATCTTATTTGTAATGCTGACGAGGGTGACCCGGGTGCGTTTATGGACAGAGCAGTTATTGAGGGAGACCCCCATAACCTTATTGAAGGCATGCTTATCGGTGCTTATGCAATAGGTGCTACTGAAGCAATTGTTTATGTCCGTGCTGAATATCCTCTTGCAATCCGCAGACTTCAGAATGCTATTGACCAGGCAAAGAAAATGGGCTATATCGGTCAGAATATTATGGGTACTGACTTCTCTTGTGATTTCAGAATCAAAGCAGGTGCAGGTGCATTTGTCTGTGGTGAAGAAACAGCACTTATCGAATCTCTTGAGGGTTCTCGTGGTATGCCACGACTGAAACCTCCTTTTCCTGCACAGTCGGGTTATTGGCATAAGCCATCAAATATTAATAATGTTGAAACATTTGCAAATGTAAGTTGGATTATTCTCAACGGTGGTAGTGCTTTTTCATCAATGGGTACAGAAAACAGTAAGGGCACAAAGGTTTTTGCGTTAACAGGAAAAATTAAACGAGGTGGACTTGTTGAAATTCCAATGGGTAAAACACTTCGTGATGTTATCTTTGATATTGGTGGCGGAATAAAGAATGATAAGAATTTCAAAGCTGTACAGATGGGTGGTCCGTCAGGCGGCTGTATTCCTGAAGAATTACTTGATACTGTAATTGATTACAAAGCATTATCAGCAACAGGTGCAATTATGGGTTCAGGTGGTATGGTTGTTATGGACGACAGCACTTGTATGGTTGAAATGGCTCGTTTCTTCCTTGACTTTACTGCAAAGGAGTCTTGCGGTAAGTGTGTTCATTGTCGTCTTGGTACAAAGCGAATGCTTGAAATTCTTACTCGAATTACAGAGGGTAATGGTAAGGAAGACGACATTGATTTGTTAGAAGAGCTTTGTCTTGCAATTAAAGACGGTGCACTCTGCGGTCTTGGTCAGACAGCACCAAATCCTGTACTTACAACACTTAAATATTTTAAGAATGAATATATTGAGCATATAGTGGAGAAGAAGTGTGCTGCACACGAATGTACAAATCTTCTTAAATATGAAATTAATGCTGAGCTATGTCGTGGATGTACTCTTTGTTCAAAGAAATGTCCTGTAAATGCAATCAGCGGTACAGTGAAAAATACACATATTATTGATATGGATAAGTGTATCAAGTGTGGTAATTGTAAATCAGTATGTAAATTCAACGCTGTGGAGGTGAAATAATTGAGTATTACATTAACAATTGACGGTAAAAAAATAGAAACAAACGAAGGTATGACAATACTCAATGTTGCCACAGAAAACGGAATAAAAATTCCAAATCTCTGTTATGACGGCAGAGTTGAGCTTTATGGTGCTTGTGGCCTTTGTACAGTTGAGGTTGAGGGCAACCCAAAACTTCTTCGTGCTTGTTCAACAAAAGTTACAGACGGTATGGTTGTACATACACAGACTGACCGAGTAAAAGCATCACGAAAAGTTGCACTTGAGCTTTTACTTTCCGACCATACAGGTGATTGTGTTGCACCTTGCAGTAAGGCTTGTCCTGCAGGAACAGATTGTCAGGGCTATGTTGGTCTTATTGCAAATGGCGAATATACAGAGGCTGTTAAGCTTATTAAAGAAAAATTGCCTTTGCCTGCATCAATCGGCAGAATTTGTCCTCATCCTTGTGAAAAGCAATGTCGTAGGCAATATGTTGATGAGCCGATTTCAATTGCATTTTTAAAGAGCTTTGTTGCTGATATGGACTTGTTAGGGGACACTTATGTTCCTGAAATCGAACCTGACACAAACAAAAAGGTTGCAATTATCGGTGGTGGTCCTGCAGGACTTACATCTGCATATTTTCTTCGTAAGCAAGGTCACAGCGTAACTGTTTTTGAGCAGATGCCAAAAATGGGTGGTATGCTTCGATACGGTATCCCTGAATACAGACTTCCAAAAGCAGTTTTAGATAAAGAAATCAAACTCATAGAAGATATGGGTGTAACTCTTAAAAACAATGTGAATATCGGTAAAGATATAACATTCGACCAAATCAAAGAAAACTACGATGCAACACTCGTTGCGATTGGTGCTTGGAACAGCAGTAAAATGAGAGTTCAGGGTGAAGACCTTGAAGGCGTATGGGGCGGTATCGACTTCCTTCGTGAGGTAGCACTCGGAAACAAACCTGAAATCGGCAAAAATGTTGCTGTCTGTGGTGGCGGTAATACTGCAATGGATGCTTGTCGTGTTGCAGTCCGTCTTGGTGCTGAAAATGTTTATGTTATCTATCGTCGAACAAAGGACGAAATGCCTGCTGACCCTCAGGAAATTCTTGAATCAGAAGAAGAGGGTGTAATTTACAAGTATCTTACAAATCCGATTGAATTCACAGGTGAAAATGGTAAGCTCAACGGTGTAATTCTCCAGAAAATGGAACTTGGAGAGCCTGATGAAAGTGGCCGTCGTCGCCCTGTTGCAATTGAAGGTGAAACTGAAGAAATAGCACTTGACAGCGTAATTATGGCAATCGGTCAGTACCCAAATCTTAACGGATTTGAGTCACTTGAAGCAACCCGTAAAAACACAATTTCAGCAGACGAAAGCAGATTCACAACATCACTTGAGGGTGTATTTGCAGTTGGTGATGCAACAAACAAGGGTGCAGATATTGCAATCGCAGCAATTGGCGAGGCTCAAAAGGCATCAGTTGTAATTGACAGATACTTAAATGGTGAAACAGTAGGCTACAAAAAGCCATATTTTGTTGAGCGTGACAGCAAATCAATAGATTACTCAAAATTTGAAAAATTCCCAAGGGCAAAAATGCCACATCTAACTCCTGCTGACAGAAAAAATAACTTTAAAGAAGTGAATTTCGGTTTCAGCGAAGAAATGGCAAAAAAGGAAGCAAATCGTTGCCTTGAATGTGGTTGCCACGACTATTTTGAATGTAAACTTATCTCTTACGCAAATGATTATGATGTCAAACCGTCAAGATTTGCAGGGGAGAAGCACAACAGAAATCAGGAAAATGCAAATGACCTTATCAGCAGAAATACTGACAAATGTGTTCTTTGCGGACTTTGTGTCCGTGTCTGCGAAGAGGTTGTGGGCAAATCTGCAATCGGACTTATTAACCGTGGTTTCAATACTCTTGTTGAGCCTGAACTCGGTAAACCGCTTAAAGAAACTGATTGTATCGGTTGTGGTCAGTGTGTCGCACTTTGCCCGACAGGTGCATTACGTGAAAAAACATCATTTACAAAGAGCGTTCCAGTTAAAGAAAACTCGAAAATCAGCATTTGTACAAACTGTTCTAATCTTTGTGATATTGATTATCGTTATATCGGTTCAACAGTTACAAGAGCATTACCAGTTGGTAATGGTATCATCTGTAAAGGTGGTCGTTTTGGCGTTCTTGAGAGTCAAACACAAACAACTGATTTTGATGCATTACTTAACTCTGATACAATTATAATTAGTGGTAAAGTTTCAACAGAAACTGCATTTGTTCTTAAAAAATATGCAGAAGAAAATAAAAAACAAATTTTCACAACTGCAACAGAAACTGATGCAAACTACTATGCGATTTCAAAACTTAACATTCCACAATATAATGGCGAATATAAAAATGCAATAGAAACCTCCAGTTATTACGAAAGCGGAACTTTCTTCGATAAATACGGTAATAAGAGAGTGCAAACTGCATTCTTAAAGGACAAAAACCTTGCAGAGTATGTAAACAGTAAACTCAACATACCGTATAGTGATTTAACTGCCGAAGCTGAAAAAGCAGTAAATGCAATTTCAACAGGCAAAGTCACAAATGAAGAAATCATAAACGCAAGTAAACTTTTTTAAGTGCAAAATACAAAACGCAATCGCGTAGGGACAGACATCCTTGTCTGTCCGTGTTCTTTGGATAATAGATAATAGTAGGGGACGACGACTCGGCGTCCCGTTTCTTGGTTTGCTTGTTTACTTTGTTCGGGCTGCCGTGGTCGTCAGCCCCTACATTTCAACGAATTCAATTATGTTGTAGGGGTCGGCGTCTCGACGACCCACAAGAATTTAGATAATAGATAATATTTAATAGATAAAAGATAATAAATAATATTTGTAGGGGACGATGCCCACATCGTCCCTTTTAACTTTATTGACAATCTAATTTTTTAATGCTATATTAAAATAAAATATTTAATAAAAGGGTGTTCTTATGAAAGATTATTATAATGAATATGTCAAATATGCTACACGTTTGATTTTGAATAACGATGATTATGGTAACAAATCAAAGGTTAGAGCACATAATGGAGCAATGAAAAAATTGTTGCTTCTTGAAAAGGAAATAATAGAAGCAAATGATACTGAACTGTTAGATAGATTTTTACAACATGAAGATGAAAGAGTTAAAATGAATGCGTGTGATTTGTGTGTAACTATGAATTATAATGTTGATAATGCATTACAAATTTTAAAGGAGCTTTGTGTTACATCTACCGAAGCCCCTATGATATTAGGTCACTGTATGAGATTCATAGAAAGTAACGGCACTTGTGAATATTAATTGTAGGGGTGATTCACGAATCACCCTTTTACTTTTTTGTAAATTATATGTTAATAAATTATCATTGTATTGCTAAAAAAATACGAATGTGCTATTATAATACAGGTGAATAAATATGAGAATTACTGAAAAACTTATGGTGAAAGACCAGTTGATTTCCTTTGAGGTATTTCCGCCAAAGACAGATTCTGCCTTTGAGAGCATTGAATGGTCTGTAAGGGAATTAGCTGCGTGGAATCCTGACTTTATGAGTGTAACTTACGGTGCAGGTGGCGGAACAAGTCAATATACCACAAAAATTGCATCTCTTATTAAAAACAGACTTGATACAACTGCATTGGCACATCTTACTTGTGCCTCAACACCAAAGGATAAAATCAATGAAATTCTCGATACATTAAAAGAAAATCATATTGACAATGTACTTGCAATGCGTGGTGATATTCCTGTTGGTTTTCAGCGACCTGAAGGTGAATATTTTACTTATGCCTATGAGCTTGTGAAGTATATTAAGGAATATGGCTCATTTGATATTGGCGGTGCTTGTTATCCTGAGTGTCATCCTGAATGTGACAGCCTTGATAGGGATATTGACCATCTGAAAATAAAAGTTGATAGTGGTGTCGATTTTCTCATAACACAGCTTTTTTATGATAACGAAACTTTTTATTCATTCCTCCAAAAAGTCCGTAAAAAAGGCATTTATGCACCTGTTTTTGCAGGTATAATGCCAATCACAAATATAAAACAAGTTGACAGAATAATTTCTCTCTCAGGTACAAAACTTCCTGATGAGGTTACTGAATTTTTAGAAAAATATAAGGATAGTCCTGAAGATTTGGAAAAAGCAGGACTCCAATTCGCAATTAAGCAAATAAACGATTTGCTCTCGAACGGTGTAAACGGAATACATATTTATACAATGAATAAACCTTATGTTGCAAGAACCGTGTTAAAGGGGATTACAAAATAATATATGTTCGGATATGTAACTATAAATAAGCCAGAACTTAAAATCAAAGAATATGAAGCATACAAGGGAATTTATTGTACTCTTTGTAAGGAAATGGGCAAGGAATACGGTTTTTTATCTCGATTTCTTTTAAGCTATGACGGTGCTTTTTATGTAATGTATAAGCTTGGATTATCGCAGGATAAAATCAATGTAACAAATTCCCGTTGTTCTTTTAATCCCTGCAAAAAGTGTATGAAAATCATTTGTGAAAATAATGTGTACAAACTTGCTTGTGCCATTACAGTAATTCTTGCATATTTTAAACTAGTTGATAATCTTCACGACAGTAAATTCTTCAAAAAGATTATTCTATATATTCTTTATCCCTATTTTGTATTTGTAAAGAACAAGGCAAAAAAGAAATACCCCGATATATTTGAAATTGTCAATAAAGGAATGGCTGAACAGTTTTCTCTTGAAAGGGAAGAAAATGTTTCTCCGGATAAATCGGCTCATCCGACAGCTGATATTCTCTCACAGCTTTTTTCCCTTGACGAATCAGGGGATAATAAAGAAAATGCAAAACAGTTCGGTTATCAACTTGGCAGAGTTGTATATTTTCTTGACGCTTTTGATGACTACGAAAAGGACATAAAAGAAAACTCTTTCAATCCTTTTGCAAATTGTGATGATATAGTTGACATTTCAACACATACAATAAATATGTCAATCGGTGCATTAACCGAAACATTTAAAAAGCAAAGTTTCAATAATTTTTCAGCAGTAATTGAAAATATTATTTATGATGGATTAAATCTTCAGATGGATAGAATAATTAAGAAGTACAGAGGTGAGGCACATGAATAATCCTTATGATTTCCTTGGCGTAAGCAGAAATGCAACTGAAAAGGATATAATGGATGCTTACAGAAGAATTGCAGGAGATATCACAAATGCAAATATCCCTGATAATGAAAAAACATACAGGATGAATGAACTTAATAACGCTTACGATACTGTCCTTAATGAATTGAGAGGAACAACGGCTTATACGGGCAATCAGAACCAGTATAACTACAACAGTTATTCACAGTTTACGGATGTCCGTCAATGTATAAATACAGGTCGTATTGATGATGCTGAAACCATTCTCAATGGTGTACCTGCACAGGTAAGAAACGCTGAATGGCACTATCTTAAAGGTGTAATTCATCAGCGTCGTGGTTGGCTTAATGAAGCATACAGTTGTTATCAGACAGCTTGTTCAATGGACCCGTCAAATCAGGAATATGCAGCAGCATTTAACTCTTTGAACAACAATTCCCATGGTGGATACAGAACAACTAAAAAGACAAGTAATAGTGATGTTTGCGATATTTGTTCAGGACTTATTTGTGCTGATTGTTGTTGCGAGTGTTGTGGTGGGGATTTGATTCCGTGTTGTTGATATGAATAAAAGAAAAATTCTCTCGTTTAAAGTGGCGTTAGGCGGTGTAGTTGCGGCCTTGTCACTTTTGTTTATGATTTTAGCAGGTGTAACATCAACTCTTGTTTATGCGATTCCTATGATTACAGGTGCATTACTTATGATGCTTGTTGTGGAATTTGGTCATGGATTTGCAGGACTTATATATGTTGCCGTAAGTATAATCTCTCTTTTACTTTTAGGGAATAAAGAGGCAGCAATAATGTATCTTGCATTTTTTGGGTATTATCCCATATTAAAAAGTATATTGGAAAAGCATATTAAAGGCTTTGTATGCTGGATAGTAAAATATTTGATTTTTAATGTGGCAATGGTTGTGTCATATTTTGTCATAACAAAAATTTTTATGATTTCGTTTGATGATATTGAGTCCTTTGGCAAATTCGCGCTTCCATTGTTATTACTTGCGGGAAATGTCTTGTTTGTAATGTATGATGTGGTGCTTACAAGACTTGTTTCAATCTATCTTTACAGATGGAGAAAATCAATAAAAAGGGTGTTTAAGTAGGATGGCAAAAAAATCTGAAATTTCAGATACTAAACAGTCAAAGAATGTTCATGAAGGTCATCGTGAAAGATTGCGACAAAGATTTTTAAGTGAAGGACTTGAAAACTTTCAAGACCATAATGTTCTTGAACTTTTATTGTTTTATTCTGTTCCTATGAAGGATACAAATGGAGAAGCACATCGTTTAATTGATACTTTTGGTTCACTTTCAGGTGTTTTTGATGCGAGCTTTGAAGACCTTTGTAAAGTAAAGGGGATTGGTGAACGTTCAGCAACGCTTATAAAAATGATGCCCGAACTTTTTAAGAAATATGAAGTCGATAAGATAGATAATGACGATGTTATTCTTAATACAAGCAAAAAGGTAGCCGAATATGTAGCACCGCATTTTAAGGGCGTTACTAACGAAAAAATGTATGTTCTCTGTCTTGATTCTAATTGCAGAGCGCTAAGTTTTACTCAGGTAAGTGAGGGAATCGTAAATTTAGCACCATTGAATACACGAAAAATTGTGGAAACAGCACTCGGCTGTAATGCTGCAAGTGTAATCCTTGTACATAATCATCCGTCAGGTGTTGTAGCACCGTCAAGAAATGATATTGATGCTACAATCGGAATGACGAACTTATTGGAAAAAGTCAGCCTTAAATTGAATGACCATATAATCATTGGCAATGGTTCTGACTTCTTTTCCTTCAGAACAAGTGAAAAATATAAATATATTTTCACATAAATATTAATATCATTATAAAATATTTACCTTGACTATTGACTTTTCTTCTCGAATTTCATATAATATCAAGGTCATATATTTGCCGGTGTGATGGAATTGGCAGACGTGCTGGACTCAAAATCCAGTGGTAGCGATACCGTACCGGTTCGACCCCGGTCACCGGCACCAAACCAGAAAAATCCGAACCAGGTTTTCCCAATAGGAAAAGGGTTCGGATTTTTTGTTTATTTTTGATTACATGTATAGAAAGAGCTCCGCAAATACGGAGCTCTTTTTGGTTGTACGATAATATAATCAATGTATTACATTCTGTTTATAGAATATCTTGATAAAAATGAAATGCTGTCCTTATATTTGTTATATTCTTGTTTTAGAACTTCACGAATTTCAGTTACATCTTCGCTGCAATGTTTAACATAGTCATATACAGTATCTATATCACGATCGTAAATTCCAGATTCTTTCAAGATTCTCTTTATTGGCTCAGTTTTATAATATAAAAAGTTTATATTATTTAGAATATTATCAACGATATAAGATATGTATTTATGATCAACATTTCCTTGTTTCATAAAAAACAGAATTATATTAAGACATTTTGAAAAATCATACTCTATATAAGAATTTTTTGTTTTCATAACATCAGATATAACTTGATCTAGTGTTCTGTTGAATGTGCCGATATTCTTCAAAGTCTCGTCAACAATTTTTTTAATGCTTAAACGATTTTTGTTAATTATAAGATTTATAATATTTGCTCTATAATTGAGATATCTATCATAGTCAACATTTTTATCATTAAATATGAGAAGCAATTGATAAACAAGACTTGCTCTAGATGTACGTTTTGGATTATTGATCAAAGCATCTATACTCTGTAGCAGTTTCTCTCTTCTGCAAGCATAACTCAAATATAATTTCTTCACTTTATAAAAGGATGAGTAACCTATAACGCTAAGATACTCTTCTTGAGAACAGTTTAAAACTTTTAAAAAATTCAAATACTCTTCATCTGTACATGTGCTTTTTTGTATTTTTACATCAATGTTTTCAGATGTGATTTCAAATTCTATGCTTTTAACTGCATCTTCAATAATATAAGATTTATCATTTGGTGCTTTTATATAATATGCTCTTCCTAAATTAGTTTTAAATAATCTTCCTGACCGTCCAACCAAATTAAAAAAATCAAACGCTTCAAAATCATTAGAAGAGATATTGGTATATGATCTTGCTGGCTTAGTAATAATTATATTTTCTGTAGAAGTATTTACTCCTTCTAACAATGTTGATGTACATAGCATCGTATTAAAAGGTTCTTCATCTTGCTCGAAAATATCTAACTCCATATTTCTTATTCCTAGTTGGAGATCACCACTGTGAACAAGATAGCCTTTATTCATTGCTTTAACTACATACCACTCAGGATGTATTTCTTCACTTAACCAACTTATAAATGTTACAACTTGTTCTCCTGCGGAATACACATCAAATTCATTTTCATCCAATTTATTTACAAATTTAGGGATGTCAGATGCGTTTGCAAAATATACTAATGTTCTTTCTTCATCAGATATTTTATTAAGAATTCTAACTGCTTCTTTAAAGCGTGCTTCAGGAGTATTAACGAAAATGTCGCATTCAATAACTTCATTCACAACCGGAGAAAACTTTGAAACGAACAATTCTGGATGCTTCTCTAACTGATCAATGTTATCTATATTAGAAATAAACGGAGCAAGTAATATATGCTTTTCACTTTTTTTACTAAGTAATAATAAGCAAAATTCAATATCAGTTTTCTGTCATCTGTTCCTTTTCTGTCAAGTTTGTATACTTCATCGACTACCAAAAAATCTATGTTTTCTATTTGTTCAAAGGTAGCCTCCTCTAAAACTCTATCATGTGTAACAATAAACATTTTGTATTCATATTCTGAATAATCAGTTTCGTTGTTTATTGTAGTAAAAATCTTATATGATGAAAACTTATTCTTGTATTTGCGTATTATTTTTCGTTTATACTCATCAATTAACGCTAATGTTGGTACAACCAAGAATACTGTCTTTGGCAAGTGTCTTGCGATATACTCGAACACAACAAAGGTCTTTCCAAAGCTTGTAGGAGCACTTAAAATTACACCAGACGTATTTTCTAATAGATTTAATACTTTGTATTGATCAGGATGTAATGATATATTTTCATCTAATTTTGAAGCAGATATTGCATTATAAAACAATGAGTTCAGCGTGTAATTTTTCGTGTACATTGTTAAATCTAACCCAAACAGAGTTTCCGCATTTTCTTTAATATACTTTTGCGGGTTTTCTGAAGCAGACAGGGCTTTTACCGCTTCTTTTCTCATTTCAATCAAACTGTTTCTCTTATACATGTTTTACATTCCTCTATTTTTTTGTTTAACACTTCTAAAAAAGATGTCCTAAATTTTTCTTTGTTTAAAACTGGCACGGATATAAAAAAGTATTTTGTATCCAAATCAAAGATTTTTTTACTTGGGATTTTTTTCATTTTATTAAAAATATTAGCTGTATCGTATGTGCCACCGTGAGAAATAAAAATTGGGATACCGATAGTATTTATAGATGCATAACTTATCAGTTCACTGAAAGTTAAACAGCGATTTAAACTTTCTTCAAACAAAGACATAAACTTATTACTTCTAGTGAAATTATTATTCTTTATTGTATAATACTCCGCACTGATTTGTGCCTCATAACTCTCAAGTGATTTGAGAATTAAATTAATGCCGTTATCTATAGAGTCAACCATTTTCGACTCACCAAAATAAAAGGTTTTATCTTCTAATGAACAATGAACAGTATCAATACCATATACAGGCATATTTCTGGAAGTATTTAAAGCGAATTTTCTTATTATGCAATCTAAATTAAAGAAAGAATCTAACAGAATATTGAATATATATTCTCCAATTCTTCCCCATTTGTCTTTTCTCAGATCTGATTCTTCACACATATACTCTTGGTTCAATATCTCTATTATTGCATCATCAAAATCAGCAGCATTATAAATCTTTTCAAAGTCAGCAAAAAAAACTAATCTATTAAGTATTTCGTTATAATCACGCAGTGTTAGTTCAATATTTACATCCAAATTAATTGCCGCGTGCTTCTTGATCATATCAAAATCTAAAATGTATGAAGCAAAATCTGTAAAGAAAGACTCGTCTTTTATTGTAATATAGCAAAATTGATAAGAATCATCTTCGTGATATACAGTAAAATTTTTGAAATCTTCAGTTTTTATCATAATCATACCTTCTTAAAAATATAAACATATAATAATTTTTTGACCTAGAATTTTCGTTTGTGTCAAAGTTATATTTATATTAACTTATAAACTTATTATAAAATAACTTATAATAAATATTTTATGTGATCAATGTGTAAGAATAATATACACTTATACATAATAACTATAGCCTTTATAATCATCTACTACAATCCACTTTACAAAAATGCTTCGATTTTCGATAAAAACGCATATTTTTCGACTCGTTTGTATCGTTTCCTCAATTCACACATTCGACAAAGCCTCCTTTAATTTGTACAATGAAGCTACGAAATTAAAGGAGGCTATTTTTATGTCAAACAAAAATTCTATTGGCTACCGCAATGTTGGTGATTATCTCATTCCAAACCTCACCTTACTGCCCGAAGAAGCAAGTGTTACCCTCGGCAAATGGGGAATGATGTACAAATATTATCTTGAAAAGCATAAGAAGGTGTTCTTTACAACATTACTTACTCAAGGTAAACTGTATCAGTATTGTGCCGAGGTGGAAAAACAGGCACGAGATATGTTTGATACTCTTATAGAGCAGATGAAAAAGGCTGAAGGTATAACCGAGCAACTAAAAGAGGAAAACCAGCTCCTTTGGGTGCAGAAAATGGGTAACATTCAGTCCAGAGTAAGCGAATTTGTTTGTAATGAACTAATATACAAATAAAATACAGAAGGTGTATCTTTGGGTACACCTTCTATGCTTGTAGTTGATTTTGCCAAGCAACTCTTGAGAAGCGTTCAAAGGATGATTTATTGTTTTTTATAGTTTGATGCGTTATTATATATACAGACCGGTCAACAAATATAATCAGAGGTGATAAGAGTATGACTATTTATTTAAGTGAAAACATCAAAAGATTGAGACTCGAAAAAGGACTTACGCAAGAAACTCTATCAGAGTTTTTAGGTGTTACTTCTCAAAGTGTCAGCAATTGGGAACGAGGAGAAAGTTATCCCGACATTACAATTCTTCCTGAAATTGCAGGTTTTTTTCAAGGTAAGTGTTGATGAGTTGCTTGGTGTTAACAGAGCAGAAGACGAAGCTGAAATAATCAAAGAACTTGAAGCTTATGATAATCTTACAGACGAAAAAATGAAACTGAAAATAATAAATAAGCTAAAAGAAAAGTTCCCTAATGATTTTCGTATTCTTTTAAGATATATGACTTCCCTTGTTCATTTCAAAGAAAACACACCTGAAAATGTCGCAAAAATAATTGCAATATACGAAAACATCAAACAAAACTGTAACAATGACAAAATACGCATTTCTGCCAAAAGGCATATTGCTGAACTTTATAAAGGGCTTTCAGAAAAAGAAGGAAGCGGTATAACATTTGAAGATTGTGAAAAAATCATCAAAGAAATGCCGAGAATGAGAGATGGACAGGAAATGTTCTGCTTTTATTATCCAGAAAACTATCCGAATGGCGATGATATAATAATGAACACTCTTGAAGAACAATTTTTGTTGCTCAATACAGTTTATTCTCATTATTTTCATTACAACGGCTTTTTCTATGACAGAAACTTCTCTGACGAATGGATGCTTTCGGCTTTCAAAACAGAACTAGACTTTTTGAATTTTGTGTACGATGATGGTCATTACGGCAAAATGTGGCGAACAGTAATTTATAATTACGGACATTTAGGAGTAAGATACTTCAAACTTGGTGATAATGTTAATGCTCTTGAGAGCTTCAGAAAAATGTGCGACCTTGCCATCAAATTTGATAATATGGACAGAATTACAACTATGCACTCAGTAATGTTTGAAGGTAATAAATTTGATAAACATACTTTGGGTACTACTTATGTTGCAAAAATGCAGGTTAAGGAACTTTTAACTGAAAAATATCCATTGTCGGAAGAGTTTAAGGAATCTGATGAATTTAAAGAAATACTTTCAATTCTTGAATAAATAACATCTAGTGAATCTATACATAATAATTAAACCGACAGGAATTATCTTGTCGGTTCAATTATTTATTATGTTTTCCAAAATTTGAAAAGGCCTTCTTGAATTTTCTAACCTTTCTCTGTGAAGTGTAAATAGTATATTGGTTATTTTTATACTTTAAATATACATAATCTTGAGTTACTTCTGTTACATAATTCAGATTAACGATATAACTATGATGTGGTCTTTTAAAGCATCTTGATGACAAGATATCCTCCCAGTGGGATATGTTATAATTAGTTCTGATTACTTTCTTATCAATTAAGTAAAGAACTGATTCTCTATCTTCTATGGCAACATACATTATTTCATAAGGATAAACTTTGCAAACATCTTTGTCGCTTGTTTCTATAACCAATGGAGCATAATAGAATTCGCTTTTGAATGTTTCATTCTCAAAGTTCAAATCAATGCAGATGCTCTCAAAAGCATCATTTTCTGTTAAACTATATGGAATTTCATTTTTCTCAAGGAATTCCAAAACGGTTGATTTCACCTTTTCTTTACTATCTATATTTTTAGCAATTAACACACCCATAAAATAACCCCGAGCACCTTTGTAATAACGAATGAATTAACATCATCCTATACAATATAAATCGAAAATAAATGACACTTTGTGACAAAAGATTTATATGTTTTCTGTCACAAAATAACCCGTATATACGATTATGGTAGTAAAAAGGCCTTTGGGGTGGATTGTATGAGTAAAAAGGAAAAGAAAAAGTTAAAAAGCATATTTGAATATGAGTGTTATCTTCGAGATAAACCGTATTATATTATGATAAAATATGGCTTTTATATTGCTATGCTTTTTACTGTCATTACTTATATTTATGGCGTAATCTGTCTTTGCACGGAATTCATTTTGCATATGTTGATAGTAAAAGAAATTATAATACTGATATTTCTATCCATTATATTTATTAGTACAACTGTTTTTACTGTAGGAAACATTGCTTTTGAGATAGCGTTTAGAAAGCAAATCAGGACTTGTTGATAATTATTAAACGATACACATAACACGGCTTTCAATATATTGACTTTCTTGGTACA
This sequence comes from uncultured Clostridia bacterium, assembly GCA_937906895.1. Taxonomy (GTDB): domain Bacteria; phylum Bacillota; class Clostridia; order Oscillospirales; family Acutalibacteraceae; genus Fimenecus. Next base: position 16,551 of record CALCTT010000069.1, read on the forward strand.
GAGGAGTATAATTATAAAAATTATTGAAAGGTAGGTGGACAAAATGATGAAAAGAATTTACACAGTGAAGTCAGTTACCATTTTGTCCGTTTGCAAATAATATTTCATTTATACGGATTTATGCGTTTCTGATTTCATAGTCAGAGACGCATTTTTTATTTTTATAATCCACTTGCACTCTCAAGTGTGATTTGATATAATAAACATACCACACAAACTTAATATGGACAGATTTTACGGAGTCGTATTTTTATTTTGGTAAAAATGCAGACTTCTATTTTGGCGTTCTCTGTGAGATTTGTCCGAAAGTTTGTGTGGTAGCAAAACGAAGTTCTGCATTTTTCGTGTGTGTATAACTTCGGTTTGCACACACTTTTTTTATTTCTGGGTGTCAGTAGGAAGACGGTATAACCCGACCAATTCCTGCATGGCCGTGTCAAATTTGTTGCACCTGAGAAATGAAAGTGGCCGTTATTTCTTAACAAACACGAAATTTTAAAGCAAGGAGTTGATTAAATGAAAGACAACTTAAAATATATGATTAAGAACTGGATAGAGTGGGATAAAAAAAGCCTGTTGTATTTTTCTATAAGAGTTCCTGCAATGGTGTTTCTTCCCATCATAACTGCATTTATACCCAAAGCAATGATAGACTGTATAAATGAGGGGGTTACTGTTGGTAAGCTTACCTTGATTGTTGCACTTTTAAGTGTGCTCGTTACTGTTACGACTTGGCTTGACCCGTTTTTGAATGAACTTTTACAGGGTAGTGCAAGAGTAATCCGTATGCGATATGCGGTTATGGCTTTTAAGAAAAACATACACACAGACTACATAAATATCGAAAGTCTTGATGGCAGAGAAAAGAATAAAATAGCTATGGAATTTTACCGAAGCCATTGGTCTTCCTCGGCGTACTTTATAACACTTTGCAATGCTTTCCTTGTTTGTGTTCTCGGTGTAATAACTTCCCTTACGCTTATCTACAAAATTAACATTATAATGATTCTGCTCATACTTCTTACCTGTGTGGGAGAATTTTTCCTTCTTCGTTATCTCAATGAAAAAGAGAAGAATGTAAAAAGAGCAAGAGGCAGTATCTTTGTAAAGCTTGATTATTATTACGAGTTGAGTAAGGACAACACAGCAGCAAAAGACATAAGGCTTTACGGCTTTTCCGATTATTTCATTTCTGCTTATGCAAAGTTTGTTTATGAGCTTCAGAAAATAACAGGAAAGTATATGCGTCAGAGTTTTAATGTCAGCGGTACAAGAGCTTTTCTTAATATGGTTAGAGAACTTGTTGCCTATGCTTACCTTGTTTATCTCGTTTATAATAACGAACTCAGTGTTTCTGATTTTATCTTTTACTTCGGTATCATTACAGGCTTTTCAAACTGGATAATGAACCTTGTTATCTGCGTTTCTGACCTGGAGCGTTGCTGTAATGATTGTCAGGCTTTCCGTGACTTTACAGAGGCTGAAGATGAAAACGACAGTAGTAAAATTTCACATAAACTTGGTGATGTAACATCAATTGAATTTAAGAATGTTTCATTTACATACCCTGCAGCTGAAGAAAGTACCATAAAGAATATGTCCTTTAAAGTAAATGCAGGAGAAAATATTGCAATTGTTGGTGAAAACGGTGCGGGTAAAACTACTGCTGTTAAACTTCTTTGTGGTTTGTACTACCCAAGTGAGGGTGAAATTCTTGTTAATGGCGTAAGCAGTAAGAATATTTCAAAGAGTGATTTCTTTGACCTCTTTTCACCTGTTTTTCAGGATTACACCTTCATGCCTATGACAATAGCTGAAAACATTTGTGTTGATTTTGATTATGATAAGGATAAACTTTATAGTGCATTTGAAAAGGCAGGAATCAGAGATAAAATAGAGAGCCTTCCCAAAAAAGAAAACACCTTTATGATAAAAGATGTTTACAAGGATGCTGCTGATTTTTCAGGTGGTGAAAAGCAGAAATTACTTCTCGCAAAAGCTGTTTACAAAAATGCTCCCGTACTTATTCTCGATGAGCCTACAGCGGCACTTGACCCTATCGCTGAAAATGAGTTGTACCTCAAATACAACGAGTTGACACAAAATAAAATATCCTTTTTCATTTCCCATAGACTTTCCTCAACTCTCTTTTGTGACCGTATACTTTTTGTTTCTGATGGTAGAATTACGGAAAGTGGAACACACGAAGAGTTAATGAATCTCAAGGGTGGATATTACAGAATGTATCAGCTTCAGAGCTACTATTACAAGGAAGGGCAGGTGTTACAGAATGAAAAAGTTTAAATCAATTACTTACGCATTTAAAGAAATGCACAAACTGGAAAGTAAACTTCTTCCCACAACCGTTACTGCGGCTGTTGTCACCGGTGTAATGCCCTTTGTGAACATATGGTTTTCAGCAAAAATTATTGATTTGCTTGATACTGGAGCTGATGCCAAGAAACTTATTTTCTATATTGGTCTTGCAGTTGGTATCAACTTTGTTCTGTTCTTCTTTAATAGGTATCTAAATGACATCTACTATATGCTTCGTTCAATGCTCTATAACAGAGAACTTAAAAGTATTGCTTCAAAGCTTTTCTCTGTCGAATTCAAAAAACTTGAAGACAGTAATTTTAAAGAACTTATTCATAAACATGCTGAAGCACAGAACAGAGTCTTTTCAGCCTTTGTACAGTTTTCGTGGATGTTCAGAGATTTTGTTTCAGGTGCACTGACAGTTATAGTTTCAGCCGTATTAATCCTTCCACTTTTCAAAATTGGATTTCAGAAAACGGGTGATACCTTTTTTGAAAGACCTGCATTTCTGTTAAGTATTTTTGGTGCAATTGCAGTTATGGTTGTAATTATGCTAATTGTTGCCACAAGAATGAACAAAGAATATTTCAAAGCCTCTGACGAATACTCCCGCCTTGACAAGATTTTCTATTACTTTATTGATATGTTTTCCGATTACAAAACAGGTAAAGAAATACGCCTTTACAAGGAACAGGATATCATTGAAAAAACTGCAACTCATAAGATTTTAACCGAGGGTGAAGAAGTACTGAAAAAAGCCTCAATGAACTCTGCAAAATCAAGCTCATTTATTGCTATCTTGGGCTCAGTTGTTGGTTTCGGCGTTTATTTGTTTATCGGTGTTAAAGGTCTTTACGGACTTTTCGGTATCGGTTCACTTGTGCTTTACTGTGGTTCATTTATGCAGGTAATCAGCGGTGTTATGAAGATGGCTGTAACTTTCGGCAAAACAGAGGAAATGGTACCACTTGTAAACTATTACTACGACATAATGAACATTGAAGATAATATGGTTTACGGTGAAAAGGAAATAGATTTGACATCAAAGTTTGAGATTGAATTCAAAGATGTTTCTTTTAAATATCCAGGTAATGAAAACTATGCATTGGAAGGTATTAATCTTACCATCCATAACGGGGAGCATCTTGCAGTAGTAGGTAGAAATGGTAGTGGTAAAACCACATTTATCAAGCTTATGTGCAGACTTTATGACGTGGGCAGCGGTGAAATACTAATAAACGGCATCAACATTAAAGAGTATTCAAAAGAAAGTTTAATGAAGCTTTATTCTGTTGTATTTCAGGATTTCAAGCTTTTTGCCGTACCTCTTTGCGACAATATTTCTGCCGACAAAGAATACGATAAGGACAATCTTTACCGTTGTCTTGAACAGGCAAATATTAAGGACAGAGTTGAGCGAATGGGCGAAAAAGAGAACACTTATCTGTACAAAAACATAGATAAAAAAGGTGTTGATATCTCAGGTGGCGAAGCTCAAAAACTCGCTCTTGCAAGAGCTCTTTACAAAGATAGTCCTCTTGTTATTCTTGACGAACCTACAGCTGCTCTTGACCCTGTGGCAGAAAATGAGATTTACAGCCGATTCAACTCATTTACAGAAAACAAAACTGCAATTTACATTTCTCACAGACTTTCAAGTTGTATTTTCTGTGACAGAATTGCTGTGTTTGATAATGCGAAGCTTGTTGAAGAAGGTACACACGAACAGTTGCTGAAGTCGGGTAAGAAATACAGTGAATTGTGGAATGCACAGGCACAGTATTATAAAGTGTGATAATTTATTATTACCGTGTCAAAGATGATGTTCTACAGAACTAAAAAATATGTAATAGATAGTGAATGCAATTCATTGCTAAAAAAATGAGTAATTAAAAAGAACCGCATCGTAGCATAACAGCTGTGGTGCGGTTTTTGCTTATTATGATGTTGAAAAATAAGCGTTTTTGTCGAAAATAAGAGCGTTTTTGTATAATACATTGAAAATCATTTCCCAAAAATCTAACATTAATATATATTATTTAATTTTACTATTTTTAACATACTCGTAATGAACATCATAGCAAGTAATCGTCAGGATTATTATAATAAAATTTAGATTTAGCAAATCTTTCTTTTTTAGTAAAGTATTAATCATATTATCTTTAGTTTTAAAGAACGATGCAAAATTTTGTCGTAGATACTTTATATCTAAATTTTGCGGTCAATTGCAGTTGCCATATAAACGATATGAGAATATTAAAACTTTATGTTTCTGTATTAAATGTAGTTATTGAGTTATCTTGATAACAATTTTAATAAAGCAATATTATAAAAGAGGTACTTCTTATGAATCATTTCAAATTTTTTAAAGGCTATGGTTGTGATGATTTTGAATTAGTCGCATTTGACAAGGCATTACAAGATGCCGGTATTGGTGATTATAATATTGTGAAGGTAAGTAGCATATTACCGCCCAATTGTGCGGAATCAAAATTGATTAACTTAGCTACGGGGAGTGTCCTATATACAGCATACTCTAAAATGATTCTCCGTCCAAATGAGTACGGTTCGACCGCGGTAGCGTATGCTACACCTAAAGATTCATCATTAAACGGAGTGATTTTTGAAACATCATCTAGAAATGTTCAAGACAATGTTGAAATAAATGTACAAGAAATGTGCAAAAAGGCGATGATGAATAGGAATCGTGAAATAGATAAAATTTTTTCCAAATCAATGAAAGTTACAAATGCAACAGGAAAATATTGTGCTATTATTACTGGAATTGCAATGTGGTAAATATTGAAGAAGGTGAATAACATCGGACAGATAGTTTTTAATTCAAAAATATGTGATCATGCCAAATGGTGCCCCGCTAAAACTGCATGTGAACGAATGATGGGGGTAGCTGATAACGAAGCTCCAATATATTATGATACAGAAAAAAAGAAAATTGCAGTAAATGGCAATATGTGTGCAGCTTATGATTGCATTGATAAGCCATGCACAAGACAGTGTCAGTATTTTATATATGCATATACTGAAGCAGAAAAATGGTTGTTAGAACAAGAATTTTCTCAAATTGAAGAGGATCCCGAATTTAGTTTTATTCCTCGTTTTAATGCTGGCGGATGTCCTAAACATTCTAGTATTAAATATGATGAACTTCTTGATTTAATTAATGATAATAACGGGTTATTGTTGGTAGAAATAACAAATGCAAGAAGTTCGGTTGGTATTTTTGAAGGAATAAAATATTCAGAGTTGATGTCAGAAGATATATATAACAGATACTACAGAAAGTTGTTTATCGATGATTTAGAAACGTTACAATGCGCAGAAAAAAAATTCGATTTTTATGAATTGCCTGTAATACTAGTGTTTCATAAAAATGAATGTGTAGAAAAAATTTCAGGGATTTACAAAAATAATGAGCCTGATAGAATTAAGGAGTTGCAATACAAATTAAATAAAGCAATATTAAATTATTCGAAAATTAATACATAATTATTATATTGGATATTTTGGAGGAACGCCAAATGAAGGACTTTCTTAGTTTGAGAATATGTAAAGAATTAAAAACAAGAGATATTAAACAAAAAAATATTTATTATTCTAACATAGAAAAAGCTGTAGAGATTGCAGAAATTGCTCTTGCTGAAACTAAAATAGTTTTCTCTGGTTACACTGAGCATGGAATTACTCATTCATATAATGTTGCAAAATATATGGATGATATTATTGGGAATAATATTTCAAGTATTTCTTCGTTAGAATTATATATTATTATTTTGTGTGCACTCCTTCATGATTTTGGAATGATTGTTTCTGAAGCAGAAAAAAAAGAAATAATTGAAGGCAAAAAAGCAATACTGAGATATGGATCCTTTGACAAGGTAAAAGAATTTATAGCCAATGGTGATGAACTAATAGCATTGCAATATATTGTAAGAAAAGCTCATGGCGAAAGAGTAAGCAAAAACATAGATGTTGTGTTTAAAGATAACAAATCTATATTTAGAGATAGTAATGGTAATCCAATATTTAATTTATTGACTCTCATTTGTGAATCACACCAAAGAGGAACAGATTATTTAATTGAAAAGTTTAGTTCTAATTATCAGTTAGCTGATCAAGTTGATGCACTTTATATCGCAACTCTGTTAAGAATTGCAGATCTATTAGACTTGAACTCAAATCGTGCTCCAGACAATCTTTATAAAATCTTACGTATTTCCGAAGACCCAAACAAAAAAGAGCATTGGCTAAAGAATATGTCGATTTTTTCGGGTGAAAAAATCGAAAAAAGCGATTTTAGCATAAAGTGTTGCTCTTGCAAAAATTATCAACGTAAGATTTGCCTTTATGGCTATACATACGAAGAATTTGTCAACAATTATGGTTCGATTTCGATAAAGGATTTTAATAAAATTCAGTGCGAAATATTGGATTATAAAAATTATATTGAAAAAGAAGTTGCTATGTGTAATGAAATATTATTTAAACATAGTGATAAGTATCACCAACTATATTTGAGTAATAGTGTACAATATTTAATACATGGCAACTATAGAAAGCCTAATTTTAAAATCGATATGAATTATTATACTATAGTAGATTTATTACTAGGAAGGTCTATTTATGGTGATAGCAGAATAGGACTTAGAGAAATAATTCAAAATAGCATGGATGCATGTAAATATAAAGTCGCATCTTTAGACATAAATGAATTAGAATCATACAATCCAACAATTATTATTGAATACAAGAAAAAGGAAGAAGATTTAGATTACGATACCATAGAAATATATGATACTGGTATAGGTATGGATAAAAGCATAATAGAAAACTATTTTTTGAATATAGGAAAATCCTTGTACATGTCAGATGAGTATAAGGTATCTAATAATCGTTTCCAAAATGCCGGTTGTTATGGAATAGGATTTTTCTCAACTTTTATGCTATCTGAAAGTGTTGAGGTTTATTCAAAACTTTTAGGAACTAATGATACTTGGCATGTTACTATTGAAAAAGGTAATAGATATGCATGTATTGAAAAAAGCAATTTAAATGTAAATGGCACAATTATATCTTTAAATTACAATGATTTTAAAAAGAGTTTTCCAACCGTAGAAGATGTAAAGTTCTATATTGAAAGCAATTTCCTATCTGATATTAATGATGAAAAAAAAGTAACAATAAAAATTAGAAAAGATGGCAACACAGAAAATGTTAATTTATTATCAATCAAGGACATTTTAAAGAATGACAAGAAAAAAGAAAAAATAGAACTTTCTAAATACCTTGATGGTATTGATTGTCAAATGACAATACGTAATGAAGAAAAAGCCCGATGGTTTAAATTTTGTGTAGAAAATGGTAAAGGTTGTTTTAAAGAATGTAGCTATACCGAATTAAAAGAATATAAAGAAATAACTTATATTAAGTTGTTTTTCGACAATTCATTCTTATTTGTACCTCCAGATTTAATATCAGATCCATTTATGTATAATGGAGATAGACAACGAGCTTTTAATATAATTACAGAAAAAATACTTCGGGAGTATGATTATACATTACAGGATTTTTTGGACGATAATGGTTTTGAATACCCCGATAGAGATGAAATCCCACCAGCATATATAGGCAAATTTTATATTGAATCAAGACATGATGATGTATATTTTATAAGAAAAAATGTGTCAATTAATGATCCTGAACCCAATGGGGGAATTCTTTTGGTTGGAGAATCGTATTATGATACAGTTTATGTGAGAAATGTGAGAATTCCGAAGTATAATATAAAGATTACAAATATGATTTATATGGCAAATGATGTAATTTTACCTAAAATATCTAAAATGCTAATAAATGTATTTAAAGAAGGAATTAATCCAATTTTGAACAGAAGTGATATGGAAGAAAAAGATAAAATTGCAGTATCTTACGCAATAGGAAATGCTATTATATCTTATTATTGTGAAAATACATATGCACCCAGTACAATGAAAAAATTACTCAAAGAACTTTATAAAGATTATAATAAATTTATCAAGTCTTGAAAGAAGGTTGCTTATGTACAATAAATATTCACATCAATACAACCATTGGTGCCAATTCTATGATGAGAATAGTGAAGAGATGAGGATCATTCACCGGTATTTAAATTTTGAAAACACCGATGTTTTAGAGGTGGGTTGCGGTACAGGTAGATTTACACAAAAAATACTAGCAGACAATCCACTATCAATTATAGCTATTGATAATGATAAAGAAAGCATAAAAATTGCACAATCCAATTGTTCTGATAGTAAAGTAAGATTTATACCATTAGATGCTAATGAACTTAATCATCACTATTCTAGTCAGTTATTTGATTATGTTGTATTCAGTTGGTCTATAAACTATATACTTGATTATTATCGAGTGTTAGAATCAGCACTATCATGTTGTAAAAAAAATGGAAAAATAGTAATTTTGTTTCCCTGTGCAAGTGAATATTCAAATTTGATAAAATCAATTAAAAACGACGGTAGCGACAATTGCTTTTCTAAAGAATTATACGAATCAATTAAAAACTTCTTTATTGACAATAATCTAAATATTTATGAAGATGAAATTATAACTAATTTCACTTATCCATCAGAAAAAGAAGCTTATGAAAGTAATTTGTTTCATTGGAAGGCAGTTGACATCCCCCTAACAGAAAAAGAAACAACTGTTTTTAGAAAAAAATTAAAAAAATATGAAAAAAACGAAAAAATTTGTATTCAGGATAAAGTTAAATTATTAATAGGAGGAAAATAATATGCTGAATCAATTAATTGAAAAAATTCATGAAAACTCAACAATCAAAATTCAAGGTAAAGACTATACTGCATTAACAAAAACAATATATAGTCCACTATCTGATACTAATCTAACATACACAAAAATAGTATTAACTGGACATCAAGTTCTAGTGATTATTCCGTATTTGAATTTTATTTGTTTAGGACATGTAGAAAATATATTTGGAACAGGAAAAGATTTTCCTGACACAATAATGTATAAGGGGATTGATTATAAGAAAATCGATGAAGATTATCAAATTGTTAGAACATTATCTTTTGGAGATCCCTGTGTTGCAGAGGGGGAAGTGTTTTATGCTGACTATGTGAATGACAACTCTGATTTTAGTATCAGTTTAGGTGTAATAAGCAGAAATAATCAACGTGCGGATATTGTGCAAAAAGTAATATCTTTAAATGAAATAGAGGTGATGTAAGGAATGCTTGAATTTTATCCATGGTCCAAAAAACTTCTTGAAGAAGCTTATAATAATTACTGCAAATCACAAAAATTTCCAATCTTGGATATTGAATTAGGTGGAGCATGTAATTTTAATTGTTTGTATTGTGATACTCCAAAATATGGATGCGGAATTAAATACTCGATAGAAAATTTAGAACCATTCTTATGTGATCCGCAAATAAAGATGATATTCATTTGTGGGTTAGGAGAACCGACATTTGGTCCAAACGAATCGAAACTTTTGAAAGTACTTGAACTGTGTAAAAAACATAGTGTAAAGTGTAGTATGTTTACTAACTTATCATTTATAAATGATAAAATTTATTCATACATTGATTTAGGTGTTTTATATCCTATATTCAAATTGGATAGTTTTGATATTAATAAAATAAAAAAAATATATAACACATCTAATGAATTAGCGACTACACAGCTTAACAATATAAGTAACATTGTTAAACATGTTAATGTGGTTAATGGGTATACAAATATTGCGGCTTCAATTGTACCTTCATCATTAAATATTTGTGAAATAAAACCGTTAATTAAATGGTGTAAGGATAATGATATTTTTCCTCTTATTGGTCAGTTAGAAGATGCAGGCAAGGGGCACGATGTGTTTACATCTTTGAATGTTGACGAATCTATGCTTCTTGAATTAAAACAATATATATATGATTGTTATGGTGAATCGTATTCAATTCCAATATGTCCGTCCGTTTTGTTTGGAATACATATTGATTTTGAAGGAGATATTATTGTAGACAAAACGTCTGGACTATCCTGTCAATGGTTTTGGCTGAGCGAACCACAAAGTGTTAAAATTTGCAATTTTGTCGAAAACGATATTGATGACATAAGTCGTTGTATAGTTAACTATAGAAAATCTAAATATAATGTTGTTAAACAGATATATAAAGAACATAATGAGCTTATTTTTGGCGGTTGCGGAGGCGACATAAAAAATCTTCTTAAATTTTATATTGAAAAAATGTTATAAATTATGCGGAGGAAAAATGCTTGTAGAAATAACGAATCATGTCGATTTAATTAACTTTTATATAGAATGTGGTCTTGAATTTCAATCTCTAGAATATGTGGGCACTCCTATTTTTAGTTGTATTATCGGGTCACTAGATAATATAAAAGCTGCTGTGACAGTTACTGAACAGGATTCTTGTATTGTGTTAGATGACTTAGCAGTACACAAAAATTACCGTAATCAAGGATACGGAAGGACACTTACAATAAAAGCACTAGAATACATAAGTTCTTTAGATAATGCAAAAAATGTTTATATTATTACTAAAGAACCAGACTTTTTTTCAAAATTCGGTTTTGTTCCGATAGAACGAAAAAATGCACCTGACTTTTCTATATGTTTTCAATGCAAACAATATCAAAAAAACTGTTTTCCAGTAGCAATGATATTTAACACATAGGGATATCATTAATAAAAAAGCATAGATTAGTTTATAACTCGTCTATGCTTTCTTATATGCCAAACTATTGATGCTTATAAAGTAAACTATGGTCCACATAGTTTGATTAATACAATATTTTGTTATTAACCCCAATACCCACTCTCCAGCAACTCTTCCCTCATCTTCTCCAATGCCTTTCTGTAAGTTTTATCAGCAGTTGCAGGTGAAGAAAGCATGTGGTCAACGGCTATGTCAACAAACGGTTTGCCTCTGCGTGGTTTAAGAGTTGGATTGTCTTTGTAATCAAGATTGTTGTAATCAGGTTCTTCGGCAGAGTAACAATCCATACAGAAACCAAGATGTGCTGCGACTATTGCCTTTTCTCTGTAATCTGTTAGATGTTCGAAGGCTGCCATAACAAGATTAGCTAACTCAAATTTAATACACAAATCATCAGGCCGTGAGCTGTTGTCGAAAGCAACTTCTTCACGGCTTTTTTCATTTTCTTCGTCCTCGTACTGACGGTAAAACTCAACAAACTGTGTGTTCTGCAATCCGCAACGGATAATTTCATCTGCTGTTTCTTTGGTTGTACCGATTTCATCAGCTATTACCTGCATTATTTCTGCATCAGTTTTCTCTTGATATTCATAATAAAGCCTCATAGCCTTGCGGAGTCTTAAATATTCATCGTTACTCTGAATGGTAAAACCTGTTCTCATAGTGCGAATATATTCGTGAACTTCTCGTTTTGCAGTGTTTTCCTTGTACTTGATAAACGGTATGCCCCGTGAAGCATCATAGTTTTTCAAAGCATTTAATATACCAATAACATACGCCTGCTTTATATCCGGAAAATGACCGTACATAGCATAGTTCTGTACCCATCCCATTACCTTCGTGTTTATACTTTTCTCATAGTAATGCAGAAACCAAGATATATACTTATCGTTCTTTTCTGTGTAATAACGCTCTATATATTCCTGCAACTCCATTTTCGGCGGTGCAGGTTTAATTTTATAAATCTCTAAATCTTTTTGCCAATCTCTCACGGAGCCACCTCCTTTATTTAAACATCTTTTCTGTATCTGCGTACAGCTTTTCCCTTTGCATATCCTTTTCGTATTGTTTGACGGCATATTCAGTATCTTCAAACGCAATTTGCTTTCGTGATACTGCAACAGCCTTTGCCATAACAGCGAATTCTTCGGTAATTTTACCTCGTCTCTTTTCAACCCGGATAGCAGAATACCTGTTTTCATATATTGCAATTATCGGGTCATCAGTTGCTCTCTCTTTGCGATTAGTAATTGCCGCATACCGTTTGCAAGAGATTTTCTTATCCTTGTACTTGTACGGAGAATAACCGTTGCAGTATTTCTGCTTTCGGGCAGAAGTCATAAGAAAATATCTGTCACATATTTGGCATTGCCTTGGATAATGACCGTAATGCAAGCCTTCAAAGAAATCTGTAATAATAAAGCTGTAAAAGCTGTTGAAATACAATCTTCGGGCAACCTGTTTTTGTGATACATATTCGGTACGGAGAGGAAAAATATCTTTTCCGAAAACCTTAAGGGCAATAGGTAATAAATGAAGCTCATCAAACCGTTCTGCTTCGTCAAGCCTGCTGACGAACACACAGAGCTTTTTGTATGCCTTGGTAATATCATCAGCCAAGTTATCATAGAAAAACAAACTTGCTTTTACATTATTAAGTAGCTTTTCAGAAGACGCAAAAATCTCTCTATCATATTCAGGCGGTAGGTTATCGGTTAATATCTGACCTTCATCCATATTCATAACTGCAGCCTTACGGTAGAAATAATCTTTTATCGCTTCTGCATTTTCTAAAGTGAACAGAGCTTTGATTCTTTCCTTTTCTCGGTCAGTATTCAGATTATCAAAGGGCTTTAGTTTTGGCAATGCTGAAAAGATATTAAGCATTTCTTCTCCGGCTTTAATAAAAGTTAAAGTGTTTATATTCCCCGCTTCAAGCATTCTTTGAAGATACCAATTCTCACTCCTGAAAACTGATATTCGTGCGGCGGTGTCGTTTTTATAATATTGATTGAGAAGATGCACACAGTACATACCAGCATTAGCGGATTTCTTATTTATAATAACTCTGCCGTCACGGTAGTCTGCACTAAAGAAGTTTACATTTTCCATTACTTCACCTCCTAAACTAAATTGTAACATATTCCATATTCATTATACAAATTTTACTGTCCAATAAAACGGACTTTGTTTTATAGAATAGTGCGGTGTTGGTTTTTTGCACAGTAATTTTTTCAAAAACTGTTACGGTTTATTGCTTTGATAATATTGATTTTATCTTAAAACCCTTGAAAATAAAGGCAAAATGTGTTGTTACAGATATTATTTTTATAGTGTTACGGAAAACAATGTAATTTTGGAAAATTTCTACATTATATAAATAGAGGGGTGAAAAGACAAAGAAAAACTGCCCTCAAAGATATGAGAGCAGTGATTATTTAGATTTCAATAAATTAAAAATCATGATTATATTCTTTTAACAATATTTCTAGAATCCATAACAAAGCCTTGCCATCTTACGCTTTTGGCATCAAGATGTTCTTTTCCCTGAACTACAGTTCCAGCAAAAGCATCTATAAATGATACAGGGGTACACACCGCACCAGCAGCCGTTTTTATTATAGTACTTCCAGTTGATTTAAAAAAAGAATAGCCACTATTATCTTCTAAATATTTTCTAAATATCTTTTCTCTGACTTCTTCGATATTATGCTCAACAGCAACGCACATTTCGTTAATTTCTGTTCTTTGGATATTGCTATGTTTTTGTATAACCCAACGTCGAAAATCCTCTAGGTATTTATTCTCTCTTAGCTCTTCCATGCACTCATGATATGGTCCGTCAATACTAATATAATTAGGAATGCCAGGAATAATAATTCTATCTATAAATTCACTTTTAACTCCACCGTTATATGCACCTAAATTAAACCTACTATTTGCAATTAACTCTATATCATCATTATATAACTCTTGTAAAGCTTGAAATACATATAAATCAAAAAGAAATTTATTTTCATTTGCATTTGCAGATACTATTACATCGCCAATTTTTAAACCATGTGTATGTGTGTCAACACCCCATCCTTGTACATTTAACAATTTAACTATATCATTATAAGATAATGCAGTATTAATATTAATTATATTGTTTATTTCATTTGTTTGATCTAAAATCCCCTGGAAATAAAAGTCTGGATATAACTCATCAACAAATTTGACATATGGTAAATTGCGCATATTGTTAGGACAAACACTTTTGCACAAAAACAATAATTCATCATAAAAAATAAGCAGGCCTAACGGACTTTCAATGATGGGGTTAGGAGAATCAGATAAATCGTTTAATGTTCTGTTGGCTTGATGTTTATAATCGTACAATAAAGGATATGAAAGACCTATGTAAGCTGTTCTTTTTCTCATAATTACTTATCCTCCGTTTATGTTTTTAATACTTATCCAAGAGAATTTTTGTCTGTATGTCAAGCTTTTATTGTTTGATTTAATTATACCATACCAACATTACTTTTTTCAACCTAAACACATAGCAATTATCTAATTTATGGAATATGAATAATGCGTTAGTTTTTTCAGCGATTTGATAACTGATCCCACAAAAAGAAAAATCATACCACGGTTAATGGTACGATTTCTATGTTTAGATTATTATCTTTTCTCAATTAAAACCTGTTTTACAAACAGCTCATTAAACCTTTCAGCTTCTTCCCACTGCGGAGTATGACCTGATTTTTCAAATTCAAATAATTCCTTGTGTGGTGCTTTGAGATTTTCAAGCCACTCTCTTGCGAGCTCGCTGACAGTGTTATAGTCGTATTTACCCATAAACAGATATACCGGAACAGCAAGTTCTTTAACCTCATTTAGGAAATCTACTTTTTCGTGTCCTAAAGGCTGTGACAGACACCATTCATTTGCACTAACATATTTGAGCATAGTAAAAA